>CACXUA010000078.1 GCA_902770725.1 uncultured Bacteroidales bacterium
TTTGCCGCTCTGACCGCTTCGGCTGAAGACTTCATGTACGAAGGCCTCGCCTACAACATTATAGCCTTTCAACAAGTAGAGGTCACAAAGCCTACAGCCGGCTATACCAACCTGGGTGGTGATCTTGTCATTCCGCAGGCTGCCTATAACGACGGCACAAGCTATGATGTCATTTATATAGGCGAAAAGGCTTTCCAGAACTGTACGACCATTACCAGCGTCACCATCCCTGGTAAGGTTGAATCTATCAAGAAATCTGCTTTTGAATATTGCACCAATTTGGCAACCATTAACTTTGATCAGAACTCAGCCAATCTTAAGGAAATTCGAGGTTGGGCATTTCAAGGAACTGCAGTAACCTCGGTTACCATACCTGAAAGCGTCAAAAGTATATATAGTGGTGCATTCGAAGACTGCCCCAACCTGACGACTGTAAAACTCCCTAACGAGATGGAAATACTTGGCTCGTTCGCTCGTTGCCCCAAACTGACAACCATTAACCTCCCTGAGGGTATAGAATATTGGGGTGGGTTCCAAGATTGCATTAGCCTGAAGTCCATCACTATCCCAAAATCTGTTTGGAGATTAGACGGATTCAGAAACACAGGTCTTACCAGCATTACCATTCCAAGCAATGTAACAGAAATAAGCGGTGGTACGTTTGCCGAGTGCAAGAATTTGACAACCGTCACCATCCCAAGTACTGTCACTACAACCGGATCTGAATCGTTCAGGGATTGTACCGGTTTAACAACCGTGAATATTCAAAACAACATGATAGCTCAAAATCAATTTAATGGTTGTACCAGTCTGAAAACAGTTAATATCGGAAGCAATGTGAATAGTTTCTATGCTAGTGGTCAAGCATTTGGAGGTTGCCCCATCGAGACTTTGAACATAGGCAGCAACAAAGCAGCAAATATCGCTCTTTATTCTTCCGCCAAGTCCACGCTCAAGACGCTCAACCTGACTGATGGTGTGACGGAACTGCCCCAAAGCGCTTTCGAGGGCTGCTCCTCTCTTACTACAGTCACTCTGCCAAGCACGCTCGATGGAATAGGTAACTCCGCTTTCTCTGGTTGCACCAAGATGAGGGAACTGACAGCAAAGATGGAAAGGCCTTTCGCCATTGATGCAAGCGTCTTCAACGGCGTTCAGCAGCACGGCTATTGCGACCTGCATGTACCCCAGGGCAGTTCAGGCCGCTACAAATCTATGGAAGTGTGGAAGGAGTTCTACGTCATAGACGAAGGAGCAGCCCCATCATACATCCGAGGCGATGTGAACAGCGATGGCACAGTCGATATTGCCGATGTTGTGAGCGTCCTGAACATCATGGCAGAACAGTAGAATGTATTGCTCGAAAAAGAAGAAACTGAGGTGGTTCGTCCCTGCCGGAATGGAGCCGACGGAGATGGACCTGAAGATAATGGCGTGGGAGGCGAAAGGCCGGCTCGTGCCCACTCCAAGCCTGATTCGCACTAAGGAACAGATTGAAGGCATCCGAAAGGCTGGCGTGCTCAACACGGCCGTTCTCGATGCTGTGGCCGAGAAGATTCGCGAGGGCATGACGACCGCAGAGATTGACCGCATCGTCTATGACTACACCACTCAGCATGGTGGCATCCCCGCTCCGCTCAATTTCGAAGGCTTCCCCAACAGTTGCTGCACCAGCATCAACGATGTGGTCTGTCACGGCATTCCCAGCGAGGACGACATTCTGGAGGAGGGCGACATCATCAATGTGGACTGCACGACAATCCTCGATGGATACTACGCCGATGCGAGCCGTATGTTCATCATCGGCAAGACCAGCCCAGAACGTCAACGACTCGTCGATGTGGCGTGGGAGTGCCTCAAGATAGGCGAGCAGGTCTGCTCGGAGCCTTACGTCTTCGTGGGTGACCTGGGCAACGCCATCGCCAAGCATGCTCACAAGAACGGCTACAGCGTGGTTCGCGACCTTTGCGGACATGGTGTGGGCATCGATTTCCACGAAGAGCCCGATGTGGAGCACTACGGCAAGAAGGGCACGGGAATGCTCCTCGTTCCAGGCATGACGTTCACCATCGAACCCATGATAAACGGAGGCGACTGGTACGTTTGTGGCGATGCTGAGGACGAGACGGAATGGATTGTCCTGACCGAAGACGGAGCAGACAGCGCTCAATGGGAACACACCTATCTGATGACGGAAAACGGAGTGGAAGTGCTGACGCATTAAAGCACTGACCCCCTAACCCCCTTTAGGGGGAACTTTTTGACAAAGAATGTATGAGAAAAAATATTGACGATATAGAAATCTCTTCTCCCCCTAAAGGGGGTGGGGGGGTCTTCATTCTCGGCATCGAGAGTAGTTGCGACGATACTTCTGCAGCTGTCATTCGTGATGGCATTCTGCTCTCGAATGTGACGGCCAGTCAGGCTGTGCACGAGGCTTATGGTGGCGTGGTGCCTGAATTGGCGAGCCGTGCCCATCAGCAGAACATCGTTCCTGTTGTGGATGCAGCAGTTGAGCGCAATCGCTTTTACGCGAGGCCCTGGACTGTTGGGTTCCCTGCTTGTCGGTGTGTCGTTCGCAAAAGGACTGGCAGCCTCGCTCGGCATTCCCATGATTGACGTCAACCACCTTCACGGCCACGTCTTGGCGCACTTCATCCACACCGAAAACGACGATTACATTTCGCCTGAGTTCCCTTACCTCTGCCTTTTAGTGAGTGGAGGCAACAGTCAGATTGTTCTCGTCAAGAGTTACAAGGATATGGAAATCATCGGTCAGACCATCGACGATGCGGCTGGAGAGGCCATCGACAAGTGCTCGAAGGTGATGGGCTTGGGCTATCCAGGCGGACCGATTATCGACAAGTTGGCGCGTCAAGGCAATCCTGATGCGTTTACCTTCTCCAAGCCCAACATCCCTGGCTACGACTATAGTTTCAGCGGCTTGAAGACTAGCTTTCTCTACAACCTTCGCGACTGGATAAAAGACGACCCCGACTTCATCGAGCACCACAAAGCAGACCTTGCTGCTTCGCTCGAAAAGACCATCGTCGATATCCTGATGAAGAAGCTTCGACTGGCTGCTAAAGACTTGAAGATTAAGCAAGTAGCCGTTGCTGGAGGTGTTTCTGCCAATACAGGCTTGCGCAATGCTTTCCACGACTATGCCCGTCGTTATGGCTGGAAGATTTTCATTCCTCGCTTCAGCTATACCACAGACAATGCCGCCATGATTGCCATTGCAGGCTACTTCAAGTACCTCGACAAGGACTTCTGCCCCATGTCAGCCCCAGCCTACAGCCGCGTTGCAGAAAATAGCTTGTGAAGCTTGAACTAAATAATCCACAGATTTCTTTGTCCGTATTGAGAAATTTGCTAACTTTGCAACAGAAATTGTAAATTAAGAACGTTATGGATGCAATCGTAGATAAGACATCAAGAAGAGTCACCGTCAATATGAGTATGAGGCGATGGAATAGGATGCTGCGATTGGAAGAAGCCTACAAATTGGCTCGCATCATCAAACGCAGTATGAAGCAGGTGGAATCGGAGCCAAGTATGACTCCAGATGAAGCTATAGCTGCACTCAGAGCACTATGAAGGTAAAGATTTCTGAGGACTTTCGCGTTGCTTTCAAGCGTTTGAAGAAGCGTCACAAGTCATTAGAGAAAGACTTCGAACAATTGCTTGCTTCGTTGCTTGTGAATCCCATGCAAGGTGTCGAGCTTGAAGGTGGAGCACGAAAAGTGCGTCTTTCCATTACCTCGAAGGGACGAGGCAAGAGTGGAGGCGCACGAGTCATTATTCGTGTTCGTATCGTAGCAGATGAACTTCAACTGCTATACATATACGATAAAGCCGATTTCGAGAATGTTAATGATGCCTTTTTGCGTGATGTGATGAAACGTATGGAAATGCAATCTTCATAAACTCATAGCGTTTCTTATTATCTGACCATCCCTTAACCGCTCATTCTCGTTATTTCTTCTTTCCCTTCTTCTTCGCTCGATGGAAGAGTTCCTGCCAGCGGCTGAAGTCGCGCTGGAACTTGATGCCAATGCCTTGAGTGGTGAGCGACGATTGGGTGAAGTAGCGGTCGTTGGTCTGGTTGTAGGCTTTCAGCGAGAACGGACTGCGAGGCGAGAGTCGGTACTGGATGTCGAAGTCGCCGATGAAGTTGTTGCTGTTCATCTTGTACTTGTTCTCGCGATAGCCAAAGTTGCCGTTGAATTGCAGTCTGCCACTCAGCATCTTGCCGCTCACGAGTGCCTCAGCATCCAATTCCTGCCAGCCTTCTTCGCCAGTTCGGAGGTTTGTGCCAAACGTCCAGCCTGTTCCACCAAGGGCTTGCGACATGATCTGGTTGAAGCGAGAACTGAGAGCGCTGCTCAGGACGGAGTTCATCGCCAGTCCACCTTGCGTTTGTTTCTTGTCGAGGAAACTGCCGTAACTGTAGAACCTGCCCACGCCAAGCAGATAAATCGCTTGCATGTCGCGCTCCTCTTCGCTGCTCAACATCGAGCGCACCATCTGCTTCTCGTCCTCGTTTGCGTTGGGGATGTCGAAGTCGAAGCTGATGACTGGCTCTCGCGCAATGCCTCCAATGTTCATGATGCAATCGACGCGAGTGTTCGAGAGCCCAAGGCCTGTGGTCGAGAGGTCGTCGAGCGAAACGTTTGGTACCGTGTGTTTGGCAGTCAGATTGAGTGCAGCCTGCATCGCGTCACCACCAAAGACGATGGTTCCGTCGGGCTGGAAGGTGAAGTCTTTGCGGATGAGGTCGCGAATGGACATGCGATAGTTGCCTTCCGTGACGCGATAAGTGCCAAAGAGTTGGAAGCGCCCCTTGTTGTAGTAGTTGGCTCTGAGACGTCCATTGCCGTAAAGCGAGATGTTGTCACCCGTTCGAGGGTCCATCAGGATGCGTATCTGGGCATTCGGATTGGCATTGATGTCGAAGTTGATATGCATGTCGGCAGAGCCCGTTTCCTCTTCTGCAAGGCTTGCTGTGGAGCGCGTTTGCGTCGTGTCACTCTTGGAATAATAGGTAATGAAGTCCGTCTCTGCAACCGTTCCAGTTGTTGCCGTATTGTAGTTAATCGTGGTTCCAGGCATGGGTGTCGCAGCTAAGTCGATGTTCACCTTGCCAGGCTCGCCGCTCAAATGCACTTGGGCATCGGCATAGACTGTGCCAAAGAAACTCATGCTGCCTTGAGTGGGGAAGTTGTAACCCAAGATGTTGTGGCCATCGATGTTGACGTCAAAGCGTAGATTCTTGAGCGAGTTGTGCATCAAATGTGCATCGACGAGGGCAGTATGCTCGCTCATGCCAGGCATTCCCAAGTAGTCGTAGAGGCGGGCTCCACGTATCCAGATGTTATCTGGCCGCAAGATGACGCTATCGCCAGCAAGGTGATAGTCCGTTCCTGTTGCCAGGATGTGTGTCTTGAACTCGTTGATGAACATATCGCCCTCAAGGTTGACGAACTTGAAGGGACCATAAACGCGCGTCCATCCTGATGCTCGTCCCTGCAGATTGCTGAAGATTCCGCCCGTATATTTACTAAGGAAGGAGAGGTCTATGTGGCTTGTCAGGATGTTCAGGTTCAGTCCGTCGTCCATTCCTTTGCCAGGAATGATGGTGCCACTCACTTGTGTCCTGTGCTGAGGCAATGGTCCTCGCATGTCAGCCTCCAGTATGACGGCTCGTTCCTGCTTGCCCCAATTGCCGTAGAGGTCCATGTTTCCGAGGTTGGCAGCGTTGAAGGTGAAGTCTTTTACCTGCAGGAAAGCGTCAGCAAAAGGCTTCTTCATGAGCGATGTGGCATAGATGCTGCCCGTCACTCGTCCGTCGAAATCCACTTTGTGGAAGTTGACGAGGTCCATGATGTATGAGATGTCGATGTCTTGCAACTCAGCACTCAGAGTATCGGAGGCAAGGTCGGAGACTCTTCCGCCAAGTTTGATGTGTCTGTCGCCTTGGCTGATGGACAGATTCTCCACATCGACGACCTTGTCGTGATACTTGATGGTGGCTGGTTTGATGCTCCAAATCGAGTCGCCAACCACGATGCTCGACTTGTTTATCCTGGCATCGATGGCAGGCTGGCCAGCAAGGTCGCGACGGATATTGCCGGTTATGCTGATGTCGCCTGCATTCGAGATGGTTCCCTTGTTGTTCCAACGCAATCTGGACGTCACTTTGTCGTCCTTCGCATAAGCATCGAGGTTGATTTCAACAGGCATTCCTTTGATGATGCGTTCCCCTTGAAGACTGGCTTGAATGGCTGAGTTTCCGGCTTCAGCACGACAATCTATGTTCTGTAAATCCTGCCCAGCAAACTCGAGTCTGGGAATGTGCATTTGCAGGGCAATCTGTCCAATTGCATCATTTATCGTGCCTTCGAAGGTGCTTCGTGCTGGTAAGCGAAGGCTCGAGCCCAGCAGCCTTTCCGCAATTGCTGTGTCCTGAACCTGAACGAGGAAGCGGAAGTCGTTTCCTGAGGACTGTTTGTGGCTCTCGCTCATCTTGAAGAGGCTGGGCAGATTCTGCTTCAAATGTCCAGAGAAGGAAGCTGGCAACGTCTTCCAATTGATGTCGCCATCGGCTTTGACGCGAAGGAAGTCGCTCTCCAAAACGAGATGCTGACCGCTTTCCGACTTGTAACTTTCGAGCCCGATGTTGCCCACCTTCAGCGTTCCCTTGTCTTCCGAAGTGACAGTCAAGTCGCTGAGTTCCATGTAGCCTTGCAGGTTGTCGAGGCTTAAGTCGCTGAAATTCGCCTTGATAAGGCCGCTGAATCGTTCGCCTTCATACTTTTTGGTGAGGCCCATCTTGTGTGGCTCGAAGTCTTCCAACTGCGCTTGACAGAGAAGCGAACGTTTTCCATTGACCGTTGACCATTGACCATTGACCATTGCCAACCCGTTGGGCTCGTCAATCTTCAACTCTCCGCCGATTGTTTCGCCGTCGATGGTAGCCGTGAATGGTATGTTGCGATGCTCGTATCCCCTGAAGATGAGGCTGTTAAGCAAACCTTTCGCCGTGAGTTTAGGCTGCCTTCCTTTGCCTGGAAGACTGCCTGAAACGTGCGTTTCAACAGAAAATGTCGTATTTTTTTCGTCGCCTTGCAAATCGAGCAGATTGCCCAACCGGAAATCTTTGGCTGCAACTATCGCATCAACAGTCTGCATGTCCGCAAGACTTCCCTCAATCGAGACGCTTCCCTGCTCACTTTCCGTCAGCAGATTCGTCTGCAGATGCTTGTTCTGCCAGGCAATCGAGCCAGTCGTTTTCGTGCTTCCGAGTCGAGTGAGAATGGGGCTGAGTTCGCGAGCCTGACCTTGCAGATTCTCTGTCAGGAACTGCTGAAATGCCGCTCCAGTCCGCAAATCCTTGATGTTGGCAAACACCGAAGGATTGTCCTTGATGTCCTGAATCGTTGCGTCACAAAGCAGAGAAATATTGCCCTGATTGTCTGAAACAGAGACATTTGGCAGTCGAATGATGTTGTTCGACAGGCTCGCTTCGGTCGAGAGATTGATGATGTCGCCAAAGTTGGCCAGTTTCGGTACGAAGCACGACAGGTCGCGAGGGCTGATATAGCCGTTCAAATCCCCATTCACGACCAAGTTCTCCACTAGATTCCCTTTTTCTTTGAAGGAGTGCAACCCTACATTACCATCGATTTTGGCGAAGTTTATGTTCGTTTTTGGCAATTCGACTTTGAGGTTATGAACAGTCGCATTCCTCTTTCCGACCTCAGCTTCGAGGGCAAGCTTCTGCAGTCGGAGCCCGCTCTGCTCGCGGAAAGAGAGGTTCCTCAGGTCGAGCGAGAGCGAATCAGGCTTGATGAAATGCACCTTTGCCGTTAGGCTTAAGTCCTTCAGATGCAGATGGTTCATATCGAACCCCCTTTGCTCGGGTCTCTCCCCCTTTATGGGGGAGCTGGAGGGGGTCTTGTCGAACTGCAACTCTCCTCGTCTCACCACCAAAGCACCTATTTTGAGGTCGAGTGGGGTAGTGGTCGTGTCCTTCTTCGAGAAAGCGTCTATGAGGAACTGGAAGTTGAAGGGTTGGTCGCCGTCCTTGTAGATTTTGGCTTTCGCGCCGATAAGTTGCGCCCCACTTATGCGGATTTTCTTCTCGATGAGAGGCATCAAATCGACCTTCGCAGCGATTCGAGAGGCTTGGAGCATCAAGGTGTCTTGGCGGTCGTAAAGCTTTACGTTATCCAATACGATGCGCCCTAACATGTTCAGTTTCAGTCTCTTGATGCTGACTTCGCTCTTCACCTTATCCGACAACATGCGCGATGCCACCCCTGCACTCCAGCTTTGGAAGGCGGGGAGGGACGTTAGCAGCAGCAAGGCCAAGTAGATACCAGCCAGCAGACCAACAATGATGCGGAATATGTATTTAAGTGCTCGGATAAGCGACCTGCGTTAACGGTTTCAATTTGCAAATTTACGAAATATTCGTCTCAACACAAAAGAAAACGAGATTTTCTTTTGAAAAATGAGTAGGATTAGGTTTTGAAATGAGACTCAAAACGCAATAATTGTTTGAAAAACCTTTTACAAAGACCACTTTTTTAGCACTCGTGAAATGATTAAAAATGTTGTAAAGATTTTTTCCTCGAGTCAAATTTTCTGCCTCGAAGTGGAGATCTTTCCAACTTTACACGTGAAGTTTTCAAAGTTCACACGTCGATTTTGCCAACTTCACACGTCGAGTTGACTCACTCGACACGTCGAATTCCTGCATATAACACGTCTAATCCCCCACTTTATGCAGTTATATTTATGCGGCACATTGCTTAAGTTATTGGTTGTGAGCAAAACCTTATGCGCTCTGAGAATTGAAAAAATTCAGCCTCCACTCGTCTCGCTCGCAAATAAGCGATTCTCAGAGGGTCAGTTTCTGCAAAAATCTTGACAAACTAATTGGCCTGCTCTTATCGACAAAATATGAATCAGCTCATTCTACACAACAAATCGGCTCATTTTCTTGCATATTAGAACCGATTTGCTTACCTTTGTGGAGAAAATGCTGCGTTTTCAAAAGATTTTTTCAAGATACACACATTGATTAGCAAGACATATTATAAGTACATTTGGCTTCTCGACCTGTTGCTTAACAGCGACGAACCTCTTTCGTTTGACATCATAAGTTCGGAATGGGACCTCAATCCTGCAGCCGATGATACTACTCTGGCTCTTCGTACATTCCATGAATACAGGAAGGGTATAAAGGAAATGTTTGGGGTAGAGATTGAGTGTGACCGCTCTAAAAACGAATATTACGTCAAGAATCCTGAGGTTTTGGACGAGAATAGACTGGCCAAGTGGCTGCTGCGCAAGTACAGTATTCCTAAAGACTTTGCGACTTTCAATGGTATGAAGGACAGAGTATTGCTGGAGGAGATTCCTTTGGGGCAAACTTTCTTGGACAATATCTTGGATGCCATGCAAAGGAATGTGGAGCTGCAGATAGACTATCAGCGCTATGAAAGAGGGCAGGAAGAACACATGCAAACGTTCCATTTTCAACCATACTCCTTGAAAGTCTATAATCGCAGATGGTATCTCTTAGGATACCAGAAAGAGAAGGAAGACCTGCGTCTTATATCTTTAGACCGCATTCATGATTTGAAGAAAACGAGCACTCATTTTGAAATGCCGTCGGACTTTGATGCGAGGAAGTACTTTGCGGATGTGGTTGGCGTTTATAAGGACAAGGATAAGCAAGCCTTGAATGTTAAGATTCGTGCTTATGGTGTACAGGCTGAGTATCTTCGTTCAACACCTCTGCACAAGAGTCAGGCAGAAGTCCGTTCCAAGCATGGAGAATTTGCGGAGTTTACATATAGATTATGTATAACTCCAGAACTTATCAGTCAGCTGTTGGCAATGGGAGAAAATGTGGAAGTCCTGGAGCCAAAAGAATTGAAAGAAGAGATAAGAAACAGATTATGTTTAACATTAAATAGATATAAAGAAAATGGGGAAACTAAATAGTAGTTTAACAAGAGTAAAACCTTTAGGAGATGCCATAATTAACAACCACCACTTGGTTAATAAATTATTGTCTTTG
>CACXUA010000079.1 GCA_902770725.1 uncultured Bacteroidales bacterium
TACTCCTCTCCTCGCCTTCCGTCAAGAATCCGACGCTCGTCCGCTACGGCTGGAGCGGCTTCACAGATGCCGACCTCCGCAACAAACAGGGCCTTCCTGCCTCGACCTTCTACACTAAGGTAAGGTAATCAGCAGTAAACTATCCACGCGTAGTTGGCAAACTATCCCCGTGAAGTTTGCCAACTACTTGTTTATGCTTATCCGGGTATGAACGCCTTGATTTCTATTAATAAAGGTTAAATTCCTGCTGATTCCGTCATTTTAGGGGCTTATTTCTGTGCTTCGAACGCTATTTCCCCATAATTTTGCAGCAGAAAACAAGCACAGAGATGAAAACGACAAACAGACGAGAGGCTATCCTCAGCAAGACGGAGTACGACATCATGTCCATCATTTGGGACATCAACCGCTCCGTCTCCGCACGCGAGATTTACGATCTGCTCGACCCGAAGCCAGCCTACACGACACTCGCCACAGAGATGCGGATGCTCTACGAGAAGGGCTTTGTCGATTATTTCAAGAAGGACGGCGAGGGCAAGACGCACTACTACATCGCCAAGATTGGCAAGGGCGAATACGTTCGCAAGGCCATGCACGACGTGAAGAAAACCTTCTTCGGAGGCAACCTGCGCTCCATGCTCAGCTTCTTCATCCGCGAAGAGGAACTCTCCGAGGAGGAACTCATCAACTTCCTGCACGAAATGGAGGAAGATATAATGAAGAGTGAAGAATGAAGAGTGAAGAATTTGCTACCGCCCTAAATAGCTAAATTACCAAATCGTAAATTATTATGTCAGCTTTCCTCATCTACGCCATCAAGTCGGCCATCCTGCTCATTTTGCTCTTTGTGCCGGGCATCTTCTTGATGTTCAAGGAAAAGATGTTCCGCTTCAACAGGATGACTTTGCTCGCCATACTGATGCTGAGCCTTGTGTTGCCGCTCTGCAACTTCTCCCGTCTCTCGATGGACCGTATGCCAGCCGTACAAGCCATCGAACGAGGACTGATACAAGCCGGCATTCCAGTAGAGATTCCAAATTATATTTCTACAGAAGACATCACAAGCCAGGAGAAGCCCTTCCCGTGGTTCTACGTCGTCAGCATTCTCTACGGCATCGGCGTGATGACGATTCTGTGCATCCGTCTGCGCGAGGTGCTTTCCATGGGGCTCATCATCCGTCGCGGATGCATTTGGCAGAAGACAGAGGACGGCATCCGCATCTATTGCCACGCAGAGAATGTGGCACCATTCTCCTGGCTGCAGAATATCGTCATCAGCGAAGCCGACTACAAAGAGAACGGACGCGAGATTATCCTGCACGAGAAGGCTCACATCCTCTACCATCACACCGCGGACATCCTTCTGCTCACGCTGGTCGAGGCCGTGCAATGGTGGAATCCCTTCGTCTATCTGCTGGGGATGTACCTTCGTGACGTGCACGAGTACGAAGCCGACGACTATGTCCTTCGTCAGGGCATCTCCTGCCACGCCTATTCCGAATTAGTCATAAGGAAAGCTGTAGGCGCCAACAGCCACACCTTCGCTAATAATTTCAATCACAGTTTAACTAAAAAGCGAATCAGTATGATGCTAAAGACAAATTCCAAGCGGAGCCGACGCAGCCGAGTGCTTTACGTCCTCCCCATGATTGCATTGGCGCTGAGTGCCTTTGCCACGCCAGAGTTCAAGACAGCAAGCAACTTCATCGAGCAGACAGTCAAGCACACGGACAACATCTTCATGCTGAAAGGCAAGGTTGCAAGCAATTTGAACGTCAACAGATACCTCGTTTACATCTGGAACTACAATCCGAACGAAATGCCGCAACTCATTGATAGCGTTGACGTAAAGGACGGGAAGTTTGACTTCTCCATTAACCTCGACCAACCATACTCCGGCATGTTGAAAGCCATAAAGAACGACGGCTCGACAGGAACATTCAATCTCGAGTTTCTCTTCGTGCCAGGCGAGGACTGCAAGATAGACGTAAAGGGCGAAGGCTTGAATGAATTCGTCCTAAGCGGCAGTAAGTTCTATTGCGACTGGCAAGCCTTTGCCCAGTTTTATGAGAAGACACAGAAGAAGGCAATCGCGCTAGGAGGTGCGGGTGATGAAGAATACTTTGCCTCTATCGCCGACTACAATCGCAGACATAAAGGCGAGGAAGGTTCTCTCATGTACCAATGTATGTGGCTTGCAAACTCCAACATGAACTTCTCCATTTTCGACGACATACAAGGTGGTCGCTTCAAGCGTTACATCCAGCATCGCAAGATTCAGTATGGCAAGGAGACTGTCATCGACATCCACATCGACAGCGAGGACAAGCTCTCGTGCGGCATCAACCATGCCAAGCCGGAGCCCATCAATCCCAAAGACCTAATGGAACTGCTCAGCAAGTATAGCGGAGAGTCGACTGTCATCAACTTTTCGTCTGATAAAGAGCTCGACAACATGGAACACGTTATAAGGGAAGCCTCACGTAAGAACGAACACCTGAGGATAAACTACGAAGTCAAGCCTAAGAACAATTAATGACCTTTAACCACGAATTACACGAATTGCACGAATTGGCTACGCCCTCAATAGGCTTAAAGAATTCGTGAAATTCGTGAAATTCGTGGTTTAAATATAATCCGTTCAATCCGTTCAATCCGTTGTTTTACTAAATTAGTTTCAGACGTCGAGCGTGTAGCCTTCTCTGTATTTATAGTGCAGCAGCTTGGTGGCTTCGGGGTCGTCCATGAACTTCTGCACGATGGGGTTCCAGCGGACGGGTCGGCCGAGCTGGATGGCGATATTGCCGAGGTTGCAGACAGTACAGCTGGTATGTCCTGTCTCGACAGGGCAGTTGGGGTCAACATGAGCCTTGACGGCATCTATCCAGATGCGACGGTGAGCCGATTGTGACTCGTAGGCGCCTTTTTCTACACCGAGGTCCATCTTCTCGAACTTCTTGTCGGAAGCACGGAACGAGCCGCGGCAAACCTTCAGCCAGCCGTTCTCGCCATAGATCTGCAGTCCTTGCTCGCCGCCATTATAAGGCTCCTCGGTGATGATGATGCCATTATCGTACTCGAAGGTCAGCTGCTCGTAGCGTCCGTAGCCAGCAGGACTGATCTTCACGGGGCCGCCGTTACCGTCCTTGCCGATGCTCCACTGGGCGATGTCGAACATGTGAGCACCCCAGTCGGTCATCAAGCCGCCGCCCGTCTCCTTGTACCAACGCCACGCTCCCCAAAAGCTCTCGTTGTGCTCCGCGTCGATGAAGGGGTCGAGCTCCTGATTGTACCAGATGGAAGCCGGCAGCGGACCGAGCCACTTGTCCCAATTCAGACCGGCTGGCACGTCCTGCTTCGGCAGGTTGTAGGGCACAGGAGCCGCACTCTTGGGGTTCGTCGCCGTACGTCCACAATGGACTTTTATCTTGTCTATCTTGCCGAGGATGCCCTCACGACAAAGCGTGGCAGCATGGATGAACTCGCCGCTGCTTCGCTGCTGACTGCCCACCTGCAGGATGCGTCCATACTTGCGGACGGCCTTCACGAGCTGCTGTCCCTCGAAGATGGTGAGCGTGAGGGGTTTCTCCAGATAGACGTCCTTGCCAGCCTTACAAGCTGCGATGGCGATGATGGCGTGCTGGTGGTCGGGCGTGGCGATAACCACGGCGTCGATGTCCTTTCGGGCCAGCAAGTCCTGGTAGTCCTCATAGACATCCACCTTCACCTTCTTCTCGCCCTTCGACCCGTAGTACTCCTTCACACGACGCTCGAAGCGATTGCGCTTGATGTCATAGACGTCGCAGCCAGCCAGCACCCGCACGTCGTCGAACGCCATGAAGGTGCTCAGCAGATACATCGCCTGCTGCCCAAGCCCGATGAAACCCAGATTGACTTTCCCGTTGGCCGTCGAGCCTTGCTTGACTTTCTCGTTGGCAGACTTGGCTGCAACCGTCGTCTTAGCCTGTACAAAACTCACGGGCGCTGCCATAGCCACAGCACCCATAGCACTTGCTCGCAGAAAACTTCTTCTTTCCATAGTATTATATTTTATGTTATTCCTTGGGCAAAGTTATTAAAAATTCTTCATTCTTCATTCTTCATTCTTCATTTTTTTTGTATCTTTGCAGACACATTCGCGCTTTTAACATAAGCTTGACGCAGAAACACGACAATTCCATGAAAAAACGACTTGAATTTCTCTTCGTTCTATTATTCCTTATCCTTGGACTTTGCCAAGGGCAAAACAACATCATTGTCACACCGGCAGGCAAGATAGATCGGGCTGTCTCGGGACACTTCGCAGGCCTTGTCGAAGGCCAGCTCACGACCTGGGGCGGCTGCAACTTCCCTGACACTCCTTGTGCCGACGGCGGACAGAAGGTCTTCTACCCGAAGGCCTATGGCGCTAGCGTGGCTGTGCCAGGCGAAACAATATACATTGGAGGCATGGACGAGAATGGGTCTGATGCTTCCGTAAGCCCCTCTAACCTTCCTTCTCTACCCAAGCCTCTCGACAACTTTGCCGCATGTTATGGCATGGACAGAATCTTTGTGGCAGGCGGTCAGACAAACGGCACCCCCAACAAGGACGTCTATGCCCTCGATTGGCCGAACGGAAAGGAATGGGTGAAGATTGCCACGCTTCCTGACGAAGGCCGCTTACAGCCTTGCATGGCCGTACAGAATGCGCCCGAAGGTAAGGCGCTGTATATCTTCGGAGGGTGGACCCCCCAACCCTCTTTAGGGGGAGTCGTAAATACCAAAGGCCTTAAGCTTAATCTAAAGACTTTTGAGTGGCAAGAGACAGCCCCTACAGTTCTCCCCCTAAAGGGGGTTGGGGGGGCTGTTGCTCTCGTTGGCTCTTCCTGCACTCCTTGCGGCTACAGCCACATCCTTTTCTTTGGCGGCGTGAACAACGACATCTTCCTCTCTGCCATTCAAGGCAAGCAGGACGACCAATACCTTCGTCACGAGCCGTCGTGGTACAAGTTCCGCTCTGACGTGCTGGCCTACCACACGATAACCGACTCGTGGATGACTATCCCGGGCGACACGGCTCTGGCTCGCGCAGGAGCAGCCCTCACGCCCTTCGACGGAGGATGGTACTATAGCGGAGGCGAGACGATGCCCGGCATCAGGTCGGACAAGATTTCGCGAATCGAGACGAAGCACGAGACCCACTTCGGCTGGCTCAACTGGATGGTACTTATCCTCTACCTTGTCGCCATGCTCGGCATGGGCATCTACTTCATGAGACGCGAGAACGGAGCCGAGGACTTCTTCAAGGGCGGCGGCCGCATCCCATGGTGGGCAGCCGGCATCAGCATCTATGCCACCATGCTTAGCGCCATTACCTACATGGCGATTCCTGCCAAAGCCTACGCCACGGACTGGACCTACTACCCGATGCTCTGGATGATTCCCGTCGTGGGCTTCCCCGTGATATGGTACTACCTACCCTACTTCCGCCGACTCAAAGCGGCATCTGCCTACGCGATACTCGAGGAGCGCTTCAACCTCGCCACTCGCATGATGGCTTCCACGCTGTTCTGCATCTTCATGGTGGCCCGTATGGCACTCGTGATGTACCTGCCTTCGCTCGCTCTAACCGCAGTCACGGGTATCGACATTTACCTTTGCATCATCCTGATGGGACTCGTCACCATCGTCTATTGCACGATGGGCGGCGTGGAAGCAGTCATCTGGGGCGACGTCGTGCAAGGCTGCATCCTCGTCGGAGGTGCCATCTTTGCGGCTCTTTATCTGTGGGGCAACACCGAAGGCGGCTTCTCGGGAGCTTGGCAACTGGCCGTCGATAACGACAAGATGCGGCTCTTCGTCTGGAGCCTCGACTACCGGCGCGTCACCTTCTGGGTCGCCATCCTGGGCGGCGGCATAGCCAACAACCTCATCTCTTACACTTCGGATCAGACGGTCATCCAGCGATATATGACCACGAAGGACGAGAAGAGCGCAGGCCGAAGCATCCTGGTGAACGGCTTCATGAGCGTCTTCATCTCCGTCGCTTTCTACTTCATCGGCACTGGTCTCTACACGTTCTACAAGACGCATCCCCAGAGCCTCGACATCACGATGCAGCAGGGCGACGCCATCTTCCCGTACTTCATGATGAGCCAGATGCCCGCAGGCGTAGCCGGACTGCTGATTGCCGCCATCTTTGCCGCCACGATGAGCACGATATCGAGCAATATCAACTCCGTCTCGACTGCCTTCAGCGTGGACTTCATCCAGCGGTTCCGTCCCTCAATCAAGGACTCGACGCTTCTTCGTGTAGCCCGTTGGACGTGTATTGTCAGCGGACTCATGGGCCTCGGAATCGCCTTGCTGATGGCTACATGGGACATCGCCTCGCTACTCGACTATTTCAACACCATCCTCGGACTGCTGACAAGCGGCCTCGGAGGTCTCTTCGTCATGGCAGTCTTCTTCCCGCGCATCAAGGGACGAGCCGCCCTGGCTGGCTTCATCGCAGGCGAATTGGTCGTCTTCCTCATGTACCTCTACACGGACGTCAACTTCTTCCTCTTCGGAGCGACAGGAATTGTCATAAGTGTTATTGTGGCTTGGTTCACATCATTCCTAACGAAAAAATAATTAAAACTAAATAATATGGTTGATTTTAACTTACTTGCCGCTCAGTATAAGAGCGAGTTGCTGGACAGGGTTATGCCCTTCTGGATGGAGAACAGTATTGACAAAGAGTTCGGCGGATACTTCACGTGCATCGAGCGAAACGGCGAAGTCTATGACACCGACAAGTTCATTTGGCTGCAAGGCCGTGAGGTGTGGATGCTCGCTACATTATATAATAAGGTAGAGAAGAAGCAGGAATGGCTCGATGCGGCTATTCAAGGCGCCGAGTTCCTCAAGAAGTACGGCCACGACGGCCAGTTGAACTGGTACTTCTCGCTCGACAGAGAAGGCCGTCCGCTTGTGGAGCCTTACAACATCTTCTCCTACACCTTCGCCGTGATTGCCTTCGGACAGCTCTACAAGGCGACTGGTATTCAGGAGTATGCCGAGATAGCCAAGAAGACCTTCGATATCGTGCTCTCGAAGCGGAACAATCCAAAGGGCAAGTGGAGCAAGGCGGCTCAGGGCGCTCGTGCCTTGAAGGACTTTGCCCTGCCTATGATACTCTGCAACGTCGCCCTCGAGATTGAGGACTTGCTGGAGCCTAAGTTCCTTCAAGAGACCATAGACATCTGCCTGCACGAAGTTCTCGACGTGTTCTATCGTCCCGAACTCGACCTCGTTGTGGAGCATGTCAGCAAGGACGGCAAGCTGGTGGATTGCCATGAGGGTCGCCTCCTCAACCCGGGCCACGCCATCGAAGCCATGTGGTTCATCATGGATCTGGGCAAACGTTTGGGACGTCAAGACCTCATCGAGAAGGCTGTTCACATCGCCCTTCGCGAGGCTGAATATGGTTGGGACAAGCAGTACGGCGGCATCTTCTACTTTATGGACCGCCTCGGCAGGCCTTTGCAGCAGCTCGAGTGGGACCAGAAGCTTTGGTGGGTCCACATCGAAACGCTCATCACCATGATTA
>CACXUA010000080.1 GCA_902770725.1 uncultured Bacteroidales bacterium
TTAAGGATAATCCGAAAGCCGAAGTGAAGGTGGATGTGCCCAACCAAACCGTGACGAATCTCACGACGGGCCATAGCGAGCAGTTCCCCATCAACAGCTACAAGAAGTACTGCTTGATGAATGCCTACGACGACATCGATTTCCTCCTCTCCAACACGGATAAGATAGAAGAATGGGAAAAGAACGAACGATAGAGATAATGGACACCACCCTTCGCGATGGTGAACAGACCAGCGGCGTCAGCTTCATGCCTCACGAGAAGCTGATGATAGCTCGTGCTTTGCTGCAAGACCTGAATGTCGACAGGATTGAGGTGGCAAGCGCACGTGTCTCGGAAGGTGAGATGGAGGCCGTGAAGAGCATCTCGCGTTGGGCAAGCCAGAATGGCAAGCTCGATAGGGTAGAGGTGCTCGGTTTCGTGGATGAGACGAAGAGCGTGGACTGGATAGTGGAGTGCGGCTGCAAGTGCATGAACCTCCTTTGCAAAGGGAGCCGGAAGCATTGTGAAGGCCAGCTGCACAAGACCCTCGAGGAGCACGTCTGCGATATCCGTCGTACGATTGACTATGCTCAAAAGCAGGGCGTCAGCGTTAATGTCTATCTCGAGGACTGGAGCAACGGCATGAAGGACAGTCCCGATTACGTCTTTGCCTTGATGGACAAGCTTAGCGAGATGCCGATAGAACGCATCATGTTGCCCGACACCCTTGGCATTCTCAATCCGATGGAACTTTCCGGCTTCATGACTCAAATGGTGGAGCGCTATCCGTCGTGCCGTTTCGACTTCCATGCCCATAATGACTACGACCTCGCCATCAGCAATGTGCTTGCTGCTGTTACTGCGGGCTGTCAAGGCATCCATACAAGTGTCAATGGCTTGGGCGAGAGGGCAGGAAATGCGCCTCTTGCCAGCGTGCAAGCCGTCTTGAAAGACCACCTTCATGTCTCGACTCATATTGACGAGAGTCGCTTGGGCGAAGTGTCTCATCTCGTGGAGAGTTACAGCGGTATAGCCATTCCGCCAAACAAACCCATCACGGGCGAGAGCGTCTTCACGCAGGTTGCTGGCGTTCATGCTGATGGCGACAATAAGGCGGGCCTTTATCAGAATGCCCTTCTGCCCGAACGTTTTGGCCGAAAGCGTGAGTATGCGCTTGGCAAGAACTCGGGCAAGGCAAACATCCTTCGCAACCTTGAGGAGCTTGGTCTTGAGCTCTCTCCTGAGCAGACGAAGCGCGTTACTGAGCGCATCATCGAGCTTGGCGACAAGAAGGAACTCGTCACGCAGGAAGACCTTCCATATATCGTCAGCGATGTCCTGAAGCATGGAGCGCCTGAAGAGCACGTCAAACTGCTCTCTTACGTGGTGACCACGGCTTACGGTCTCAAGCCTTTGGCAAGTGTTCGCCTTGAAGTGAATGGCGAGACCTACGAGGAAAGTGCTAAGGGCGATGGTCAGTTCGATGCCTTTGTTCGTGCCATTCGTCACATCTACAAGAACCGTCTTGGGCGTGACTTCCCGTGGTTGACCAACTACACCGTCAGCATTCCTCCAGGAGGCCGGACCGATGCCCTTGTGCAGACCGTCATTACTTGGAACTGGAACGACCGCATCCTCCGTACGCGAGGCCTTGATGCCGACCAGACCGAGGCTGCCATCAAGAGCACCATCAAGATGCTGAACCTCCTCGAAGACGAGAATAAGGGATAGTCGCGATAAAATAAATCAAAGAATCTAATGGGATAAGGATGCGCCGCTGCGTGTCCTTATTTATATGTGGTATGCCTCATACATAGAAAACGGGCCCTTGTTTTCTCTGTGTTGAGCTTCTGTTCTAAGAACACTACAAAGGTACGAAAAAATCTTGAATTATGCAAGTGTTTTGCCGATTATTTTCTGCGAAAAAAGTTGTTGTTTCTGTTCAAATTTCAAGTGTAGTTGTGACCTCGTTGTGCTGACGGAAACCGTGACAAATTGCCTCTACCAAATAGGACAGTTGACCCTTGTTTCCGCCACTTTCGGCCACCAAATTGGCCATCATACCGCACGTTTCCTTCCATGTAAGGTCAGGATATTGAAATTCCGTGCCGCTGATGTGTGCGCCAAGAATGGGGAAAAGCATAGGAACGAGGGGTTCCTGCACGTCTTTTGACACCTGCGAGAGCAGGATTTTGATGCATTCTGTGCCCTTGCCGAGGTTCGGCATCTTGGGAGCAGAAGCCTTACTGATATCGTATCTCATTGTAAATCTGCTTTTTAGATGAAATTAAACTTGACTGGGCATTTCAATTTCAGTTATTTCAGTTGAAATTTAAGGTACCATTAACCCATCATTATTATATATAACTATATATATATTAATTAGTTATGTAATCTTTAGAAAGGGGTATAGGTACTTATTTTTCTAACTGAAATTGAAATAACTGAAATGCCCAGCCTTTATCACTCACTCTTCTTCCTCTACAAGGCCAGCCATCATGAGGAGTTCCTCGGCAGCCTTGCGGCAGAAGTCCTTGCTTATTAGGTCTAATTGCGTTGTGCCAGGTTTCCTTACTTATATGCTTGTCGCAGCTGAAATGAAGGCAAAGCGTTCATAGGAAACGGTGGCCGCCCATATTTTGATTTTATTTATTTTGAATATTGAATTAAATGTTGTAACTTTGTGCCGCAAATAATTACATTATTAATAATATGAAACTTAAAATCGCAGTTTTGGCGGGCGATGGTATCGGCCCGGAGATCATGGAACAAGGTGTGGCCGTGCTTAGTGCAGTTGCCGAGAAGTTCGGTCACGAAGTTAGTTACAAGGAAGCGCTTTGCGGTGCTCATGCCATCGACGAAGTGGGCGACCCGTTCCCAGAAGAGACTTTCCAGGCTTGTAAGGAGGCCGATGCAGTCCTCTTTGCTAGCGTGGGAGACCCGAAGTTCGACAACAATCCCTCGGCTAAGGTGCGTCCCGAGCAGGGATTGCTGGCCATGCGCAAGAAACTCGGCCTTTATGCCAACATCCGCCCCGTGGAGACTTTCGACTGCTTGGTGCATAAATCGCCCCTCAAGGACGAACTGGTGCGTGGAGCAGACTTTGTTTGCATTCGCGAGCTGACTGGCGGCATGTATTTCGGCAAGAAGCAGGAGCCTACAGTTAACGCGGAAGGCGTGGAGGATGCGCTCGACACGAACTACTACAGCCGTCCCGAAGTGGAGCGAATCCTGCGTGTCGGTTATCAATATGCTCGTGCCCGCAGAAAGCATCTGACGGTGGTGGATAAGGCTAACGTCTTGGCTTCCAGTCGTTTGTGGCGTAAGGTGGCGCAAGGGATGATGGGTGAATATCCCGATGTCGTGACGGATTTCATGTACGTGGATAATGCTGCGATGAGGATGATTCAAGACCCGCGTTTCTTCGACGTCATTGTGACGGAGAACACTTTCGGCGACATCCTGACCGACGAAGGTAGTTGCATCACCGGCAGCATGGGGTTGCTCCCGAGCGCCTCAACAGGCAGTTCTACGCCCGTTTTTGAGCCTATTCACGGCAGCTGGCCGCAAGGAAAGGGCTTGAACATCGCCAATCCGCTGGCTCAAATACTATCCGTAGCCATGCTTTTCGAGTATTTCGACCTCAAAAATGAGGGAAAACTCATCCGCGAAGCCGTAAATGCAAGCCTCGACCAAAACGTTCGTACCCCCGAAATACAGGTCGAAGGCGGCGAGAAATACGGCACCAAGGAAGTGGGAGCCTGGATTGTGGATTACATCAAGCGTGCTTAGCCGGCAAACGCGGCACGCCAAGTTCGCAAACGCGGCACGTTAAGTTCGCAAAGATGGCACGCCAAGTTCGCAAACGCGGCACGCCAAGTTTTCAGCCTTAAAATATATCGACTATGTCCTCGCTAAACTACAAGACATTACTTGCTGTGTTTCTGATACTTATCTCTGCCGTTTCACCCCTCAAGGCGGAACAGACAGACGAGTATCAGGAGGGTTTCTTGACGGCTTATCTGAACAGAGCGATTGAGAAAGCCATGTCGAACGATGAAGCGAAAGACGAGCCTCTCCAGTATGGCCGGCACATCACGAAATACGTCTCGGCTCCTCAATTTGGCGGTTACGTCATCGGAAAGTACGGCTATTCGACTGAAAATGATGCCGACAAGAATAGTTTCGAGTGCAGAATGGTCAGGATGTATGTTTCCGGAACCATCCTCAGGGACTTCAAATATCGCGTCCAACTCGAGTTGAAGAACCCCGCTATGCGCGATTATACGCTCGAATGGGTGCGTTTCAAGGAGTTCCAGGTCAAAGTTGGACAGTTCAAACGCTGCTTCACTTACGACAATCCCTTGAATCCTTGGGACGTGGGAATGGGCAACTATTCGCAGGTCGGTCAGCACATGACGGCTCTGCTGAAGGACGATCCAAGCGGTGAAGTCGCTCAGAATGGGCGTGACCTCGGCCTCCAACTGCAGGGCGACCTCTTTCCCGTAGGCAAGGACAAGCATCGGCTCATCCGTTATCAGGCCGCAGTTTATAACGGCAACGGACAGAACAAGAAAGACAACAACAAGCAGAAAGACTGGATTGGCAACATTCAGGTGCAGCCCATCAAGGACCTCTACATCGGTCTCTTCGGCTGGACAGGCACTTATACCGGCTCGAATGGGGTCAGCGCGAGGCGCAACAGATGGGCCCTCGGCAGCATCTACGAGCATAAAGATTGGAGTTTTAGGGCTGAATATGCGCATCATTCGGGACGAAATGTGCAGGATTTCGACTCAGAAACGCAGTCCTGGAGCCCAAGTTCTTCCTCCAAAGCAGATGGTTGGTATGCCCTTGTCGGTGTGCCTTTTACGCCTTGGCTGAAGGTCTATTGCTGCTACGATGTGTATCGCGAGGATGCAACTTGGGGATCGATGAAGAGCATTTACGGCATTTGCCCGAATTTCCAACTGCACAAGAACCTCAAGTTCCAAGTGCAATACAACTATATTAACGACAAGACTTCGACAGATCATAACTACCATGAACTATGGGCACAAGCGTACGTAAGGTTCTAAAAGAAGACAAAAACAAGAAGGCAAGAAAAGCAGAAAAGAAGAAATGGCCAGTCGTTCCGGCATTTTCCCTTCTCTTCGTCATCTTTTTTGTCGCTTTGGCTTGGTACTTCCTCTACATGAAGAATGCCGACACGATGTTCTTCATGCAGGACCGCGGCTGGTGGAACAGCACAAGCCTCTTCTTCAAGGATTGCATGTTGCGACCCGGAGGTTTGCTTGCATGGACAGGCTCTTTCCTGACGCAATCCTTCTATTATCCGGCCTTGGGCAGCATCTTGCTCATCCTTCTTTGGCTGCTGACGTTCGGACTTGCAAAGTGGTCGTTCCGAGTGCCAAACGAGTGGAGTTTTCTGCTCTTTATTCCCTTGGCGGCTCTGCTTTGCAGCGACATCCAGTTGGGGTATTGGGTTTACATCCTTAATGATGTAGATTACGTCTTTTACCATCCTTTAGGACTTTTCACTGCCATACTTCTCTCTGTTCCTTTCTGGCGATATCTGCCTGTTAGCGAGGAGATTAAGGGTAGGGTAGCACTCGCTTGGATACCCTTAGTAGCGGCTCTCTTCTACTATCCGTTAGGTGTTTATGCCCTGCTTGCAGCGGTGTTGACCTTCTTAAATTCCCTCTTTAAAGGGGAAAGCAACGGCGCCCTCAGTATTAAGGGCGGTTTTGTAGGGGCTGTTTTACTTCTTCTCACACTTTGGTTGGTGCCCCTCTTGGAGACTTCCGGCACGACTCTGATGCGTCCGGATCAGGCTTGGTTGTATGGCTTCCGCAAGTTCGAGCTCAAAACCTTGCGGGATTATAGCCTCGAGACACCTTTCTACATAGCACTTGTGACCCCCGTCTTCTTCCCATTCATCAGGTTGATGAAGACGAAGAAACTCTGGCAAAGTCAAGGCATCATGCTTTTGGTGGCTTTGGCTATGGTGCTGTGTCTGTCTGCGAGGAACTTCAAGGACTACAACTTCCATGCAGAACTTCGCATGCAAAGAGCGGTGGAGGAGTGCAGATGGAACGATGTCCTTCGTGAGGCAGCCTTGGCGAAAGGTCCAGTCACAAGGGAGATGGTGATGTTCCGCGACATCGCCCTCATCAACAGAGGCGAGTTTTGTGACAAACGCTATATGTATAATAATGAGAGCATACCTCCCGCAGTAGTTAGCGACTCCATCCACATGCGTATAGCAGATCAGGCTGGCGACCTCATCTACTATAACTATGGCGAGACAGTCTTTGGCATCCGAAGGGCGATAGAACGTTGTATGCACTACGGATACTCGTATTATACCATGCGAATCCTCACGCAATGTGCTATCGTTAATGGTGAGAAGGAGAACGCCAAGAGGTACCTGCGGCTCTTGAACCGCACGCTTTTCCAGAAGAAATGGGCAAAGAATATGCAGCGTTTCCTTGCCGACGAAAGCCTGATACCTATAGACGAACACTTCCGCATGCCGCTTAAACTCTACAACGAGGGCTCGGAACTGGTGGGAGTTGACGACGGTTTTGTGGAGTTGACCATCATGAACAAGTGGATGTACAACATTACTTTCGACCCTGAAGCACAGGAAGTTGCCCTCGGTTGTGCCATGATAATGCGCAACCAAAGCTGCTTCTGGTCGCAAGTTCAGCAATTCTATAACATCAATCAGGGCAAACATTTCCCCCGCCACGTGCAGGAGGCTATGCTTTTTGGCGTGTATGAACTGAATATGCAAGGTGTGAACCTCTCATTCGTGCAGTTCGACCAGCGTATTATCGACAAGTATAATGCCTTCAACAACAGAAGGAGTCAATTTATCAACCAAGGCATGGATGCCAGTCAAATAGGGCCGGCTCTTCGCTCTGAGTTTGGCGATACCTACATGTGGGACTATTATGTGTTGAGAGAAGTGCAAACGAATTGAAGACCCCCTTACCCCCTTTAGGGGGAATAAATAAACGTAATTCATTATGACGGAACATTATATTCATAAACGCCCTTCTTCCATTACTCCCTCTAAATGGATGTGTGGGTTATTTTTCCTTCTCCTCCTTGCTGCTTGCTCTAAGCATCCTTCGTTGCCGACGAGTTTTACTGAGGTGAACGAGACTCCCCATATCTTCCCTGATTACGTGGATGTAATGGTGCCGCCAAATATTGCCCCACTCAATTTCCTTGTTGATAGTGTGGATGATGTTGTGGCTGAATTCAAGTTCCAAAACTCAAAACTCAATTTCGGAGGTCGCGAAAATAAGGTCCAGATTGATGAGAAGGAGTGGCACGAACTGCTTGCAGAGGCTAAAGGGAAGAGCCTTTCCGTCAGAGTCTATGCGAAGAAGGACGGTAAGTGGTTGGCTTACAAGCCTTTCGCGATTGATGTGGCTGAGGAAGATATTGATCCGTATGTATCGTATCGCGTGCTTCCTCCGACCTTTGTAGGCTATGATGAACTGTCG
>CACXUA010000081.1 GCA_902770725.1 uncultured Bacteroidales bacterium
ACGCGGCACGCCGAGTTGGTCAATGCGGCACACCGAGTTGATTAACGCAGCACGCCGAGTTGTTCAACGCGGCACGTCGATCTGATTAACAAGGTTTACCTTATTTGAAATAGAAAAGGGGCAGCCTCACGGTTGCCCCTTTCTGTCGTTAGATTAATTGTTTTGAGAGAATTGATTGTTTTAAAGAGTTCTTATATATAATATAAGATGAAATGATTATCTTGGTAGTGCAGCGATTGTGTCGGCAGGCTGTGCTGTGAGTTCGGCCGACTGCTGTTCAGGCTGGCCGATGGTGATTTGCTGCAGGCTGTCTGGAGTTATGCTCTCGGCCATTTGCTCGCCGTTTGCAATGTCTTCATCGTCGGAGAAACTCTGATGAGCCGCATTGCCGATGGTAAGGAGGATGGCGACCAGACCGGCTGCCCTGTAGAAAGGACGGAGGCGACGCATAACTGTGATGCGGCGAGCCTTGCATACATGCATCGGAGTCTCTTCCCCAACCAGTCGGAGCATCTTGTCGGCAAACTCCCCCCCCAAGTGTTCCTCGGCCATTTCGTCCTGTTCGGCAAAGAGCTGACGATAGGGAAGCAGGCTTGCAGGCACATCTTCCTGACGGAAGAAGTTACGGAGGATGGTCTCCTCTTCAAGCGTAGTCTGGCATTCCCAGTAGCGCTCTAACAGTTGCTCTATGTATTTGTAATCCATTCTTTTATCTTTGTTCTGGCTCGATGCAAATAGACCTTAACCTGCGTCTCGCTGATGTCCAATGTTTGTGCTATCTCCTGATAAGTTTTGCCTTCGATGTCACGCAACAACATAATCGTTCGTTGCACCTCGGGCAAACTGTCCATGAGTCGCCTTATGAGAGATATTTCTTCGCGAGCCTCCAACTGTTCATGAGGCGTCTGGCTGCTAAAATGCACCATTTCATCGAGATTTTCGGTATCACGCCCAGCACGTTTCACAACATCGAGGGCTCTGTTTCGGCACGTTGCTATGGCAAATGCCTCGAGATTGTTTATCCGATTCCAGTCCTCGCGACACTCCCAAACCTTCAAGAGGGTGTCTTGCACCACATCTTCGGCCTCTGCCTTGTTCATCGTAATGCGCAAAGCAAGACGGTAAAGCCTGTCGCTCAACGGCAAAACGGTGGTTCGGAAGTTGATGTTTTCCATCTCTCTATTTATGAAGACGATTCAGGGCTGCAAATGTTACAGCCCTGAGTATTTTTTTTTATTTTATTGTTGTTCCTCTCGAGCCGTCGATGTTATCGGAGTGCGTGATAATGACCTGTTGCACGCCCTTGTGTATGGCTTGGAAGGCATTCTCTATCTTCGGTATCATGCCGCCTGCAATGATGCCTTCTGCAATAAGTTTGTTTGCCTCTTGTTCATCAATAAGAGGAATCACACTATTGTCGTCGTTGGCATCGCGAAGCACGCCCGACTTCTCAAAACAGAAGGTAAGCGTAACTTCATAGTGCTCGGCAAGGGCTTGGGCAACAGTCGAAGCGATAGTATCGGCATTGGTATTGAGGATGTGTCCCTCGCCATCATGCGTCAACGGAGCAACCACAGGCACAGCACCACTCTCGATGAGCGAGGCAAGGAACTGAGCATCGACTTTATCGACATCGCCCACAAAGCCGAAGTCCACCATCTGTTCTGTGCCGTCGTCCATCTTGACGCGCTTCAAAGGACGCTTGTGACTGCGAATGATATCACCATCGGCACCAGTCAGGCCAACTGCCTTCACACCCTTTGCCTGCAAGCCAGCCACGATGTTCTTGTTGACCAATCCGCCATAGACCATCGTCACGACCTCGAGCATCTTGTCGTCAGTGATGCGACGGCCACCAACCATTCGGCTCTCGATGCCCAGGCTGGTTGCCATCGAAGTAGCTAATCTGCCGCCACCATGAACCAGGACCTTGCGGCCCTGCATTGCAGCAAACTGACTCAACAACGACGCAAGCGAAGCGGCATCCTCCACGACACCGCCTCCTACCTTTATTATATTAAGTCTTTCCTTCATCTTCTTTAGTTCGCACTTCTGTATTTGTCCTCGTCTTTGTCTTCAAGCATCGAGAGATAACTGTTGAAGCGACTCTCGGCAATGTTCCCTGCAGCAACGGCTTGCAACACAGCGCAACCGGGCTCATGAGTATGGGTGCAGTTGCCGAAACGACAATCTTCCGACGTCCTGAATATCTCACGAAAGTAGTGCGACACCTCCCCGCGTTCCATATCAAACGTACCAAAGCCTTTGATTCCCGGCGTGTCAATCAATGCACCTCCTTGCGGCAAGAAGAACATCTGAGAGAAAGTCGTGGTGTGCATGCCTGCATCGTGGGCCACACTAATCTCGGCAGTCTTTGCGTCGGCATCAGGCACAAGCAGGTTGAGCAAAGTGCTCTTGCCCACGCCACTGTTGCCGCTGAACAACGTCGTCTTGCCTTGAAGTTCAGCCTGCAACGCGTCGATGCCATCGCCCTTCTCTGCCGAACAGGTCAGGCAAGTATAGCCGATGCTCCGATAGAGAGCAACAAGTCCTGCCAGTTGCTCCTGTTCAGCCTCATCATAAAGGTCCGTCTTATTGAAGACCAGGAGCACAGGAACCCGATAAGCCTCTGCACTCGCCAGAAAACGGTCGATGAAAGTCGTGCTCGTCTCCGGGTGCGCAATCGTCACCACAAGTGCAGCCATATCGACATTGGCAGCAATAATGTGGCTCTGCTTCGACAGGTTGGAAGCTCGACGGATGATGTAGTTACGGCGGTCCTCGATGTCCTCTATCAACGCCGTTTGCCCGTCAGGACTTGGCATAATAGTCACCACATCGCCCACGGCAACAGGATTTGTGCTCCTGATGCCCTTAAGGCGAAATGTTCCCTTTACTTTGCAATCGAACAATTGGCCATCGTCTGTCCTAACGGTGTACCAGCTGCCTGTATTCCTGATGACAAGACCGCGCATTTAGACGGTCATGATTTCCTTTTCCTTGGCAGCAAGCAGCTCGTCAACCTTCTTGATGAACTTGTCGTGCATCTTCTGCATGTCGCCCTCTGCATCCTTCTCCAAGTCCTCGGACAGACCTTCCTTGATGCTCTTCTTGAGCTTCTCGATGATATCTCGGCGAGTGTTGCGGATGCTCACCTTGGCTTGTTCGCCCTCCTTGCCACACTGCTTGGCAAGCTGCTTACGGCGCTCCTCTGTCAAAGGAGGAATGCCCAGGCGGATAATCTCGCCATTGTTCTCGGGCGTAATGCCTACGTTGCTGTCCATGATAGCCTTCTCGATGGGACGGAACATATTCTTGTCCCAAGGCTTGATGGCAATAGTGCGTGCATCAGGCGTATTGACGGCTGCCACCTGGTTCAAAGGAACCATGCTGCCATAGCTGTCAACACGAATGCCGTCAAGGATCTTCACATTTGCTTTACCAGCACGAATATGTGCCAAAGCCTCCTCGAGGTACATCACGGCCTCTTCCATTTTCTCCTCAGCCTTGCCGAGGATTTCCTTTACTTCTACCATATTCTCTTCTTTTTAATAATATATAATGTACATTAACGTGCTTTTGTTTAGCAAAAGTAGTGATTTTTTGTTAAAAACGCAGCGTTTGGAAATGTTATTTGCTCAAAAATGTCTATATTTGTCCCGTAGAATGCAAAAAAGTATGGGAATTGATGCTCGCATAGACGAATTACTTGCAAATCTTGAGCCGATCACATTGGACCAGATGAAGGAAATTCGTCTTATGAATCGCACGGACACAAAGTTCGTGACGAACGAGGAAACCCTTGCACGCCTCTTGGAGCTTGCGCAGGGGAAGTACTATGCACAGTTCCATAACAATGCAAAGATTGCAAACTATATGACAACCTATTGGGACACGGACACGTATCGCTTCTATCTGGAGCATCACAACGGACGGGCTCCCAGACAAAAGGTTCGCGTCAGGACCTACATGGACAGCAACGACACTTTCCTCGAGGTCAAAACAAAAAACAATCACGGCCGCACGAAGAAGAAACGTGTCGCTGTGCCGGGACAAGAGATAACAGGCGAGAACGGCAATGAAGAGTTCCTGCAGGAGAGAGTGCATCTCGGCTTGGCAGACATTCACCCAACAGTTCGCAACCAGTTCCATCGCATCACGCTCGTCAACTATGGCAAGACAGAACGCCTGACCATCGACTATGACGTGCACTTCCACAACTATGAGACGGGGAAGGATGCCAACGTCGGCCCTCTCGTCATCATCGAACTCAAGCGCGATGGCAACGTCTATAGTCCCGTCCTCGACATCCTTAGGGAACTTCGCATCAAGCCTAGCGGCTTCAGCAAGTACTGCATCGGCTCCGTCATGACGAACAAAGGGCTGAAGCAAAACCTCTTCAAAGCACGTCTGGTCAAATTAAGCAGGCTGGCAGGACATAAGTTGCAAGTCGATTGAAAACAAAAGGAAACTAAACAAACATCATTTATATGGACTTTTTAAACGATCTTAACTATCAGCTGGGTAATGCGATAGGCTTGACGCTGCTTGATCCCCAGCACTTCATTTCACTGGTAATGCGCTTTATCATCAACCTTATCGTGGTGACAATAATAGCGCGTTGCTTCTACTATCCCCGCAGCCGTCGTCGCGACTACATGTTCATCTACATTCTGATGTCAATGAGCATCTTCCTGCTTGTCAGCCTGATGGAAGGCGACGGTATGAATCTCGGTGCTGCGATGGGACTCTTTGCCATTTTCGGCATCATGCGTTTCCGTACGGAAGCCGTGCCTATCCGAGAGATGACATACCTCTTCATGCTCATTGCCGTGAGTGTCGTCAATGCTCTTGGTCGCGCGGAGTATCATCCGAAGGCAGACTATTGGGACGGCTTCGGCTTGGTGACTATCATCTTCGTCAACCTTGTCTTCTTGGGAATGGCTTGGCTCTTTGAGAGCAGCAAGCTGGTAAGCTCAAGTTGCAGCAAGTATATCCTCTATGATAACGTTGCCCTTGTCTCTCCTGATAAGCGAGAGGAATTAAAGGCAGACCTCGAGAAGCGTACAGGCTTGAAGATTGAACGCATGGAGGTTGGCACCATCGACTTCCTGAAGGATGCTTGCATGATTCGCATCTTCTACGACGAGCCAACGGACCGTGGCAGCAGCATAGAAGGAATGATTAAAATGCCTCGCTCATGAAAATACGTCAAACGATACTTTCACTCTTGTTGCTTCTTGCTGCTCCTCTGATGGCACAGGAAAGCAACGATGATGCCAGTATTTGGTCTGAGATTGGCATCGAGAAGTCCATTACGAAGAAATGGGACGTCGGTCTCGATATGGAGTTTCGTGCACAGAACAAGGCACGTGTCTCTGTTGGGCTTGGCACGAGCTATAAGGTGAACAAGTATCTTAAGTTTGGCCTGAGTTACAGTTTCCTCTATACCTGCAAACCCGACAAGCACAAAGATAAGAGCGAAGGCGAAGTCGGTTCTGAATATTGGGAGGTTGGTTATAACTTCACGCCAGAATACTGGTATCCGCGTCATCGCTTCAATGTAGAGGCGACAGGCAGTATCAAGTTATGGAATTGGCTCAAAGTATCTCTTCGCGAGCGCTATCAGTTGACGCATGCCAGAGAAAGAGTTTATGAGAAACATGCCTATCGCGAAAATTGGAGCATGCAACCACAGTATATAGAAGATGGCTGGGATTGGATCTATATAGGAGACGTTCCTGAAATGAATGGCGACCCAGTTGACGAGTGGAGAGTCGAGACGAAGCCTTCCTACACCGACCAGGTGCTCCGTTCGCGCATCAAACTCGAGTATGACAAAAAGCGTTGCCCCTACTCGCCTTTCGTCTCTACAGAGTTCCACAACAGTGTTGTCGTTGGCGACCATATGCTTCTGCAGAAGATACGTTCTGCCATCGGATGCTCCTACAAGTTCAGAAAGCATAACGAGGTATCACTGGCATACATCATCACCTTCGATATGTTTGACATTGAAGAGAATGAGACCACATTGGAGGCTGAGACAGTACGTCTGCACGACAGAATGCACGCCATTAACATAGGATATAAATATAGTTTCTGACATCATATTACGCACAATTACTAAATCCCCAATAACATATGAAGACAAAGAACATTTTGGCAGCTCTGCTGCTCATGATTAGCACGAGTTTGATGGCCGACAACTATCTTACCATCACTTATAGCGGATCGGATCAACACATCTCCCTGCCCACCGTGAAGAGGATTTCCTTCGAAGACAATAATGTCAAGGTGACAACTACTGATGGAGTGCATACTTATCCCATTTCTGTTGTTGAGAAAATCTACTTCACCGATTCTCCAGATGCCATCAAGGCTTTGCCTGAACAGGAAGAGAATCTTACTTATAAGAACGGCACACTTGCTGTAAAGGGCGATGGTTTCCTCCGTATCTTTAGCACGAACGGTACCCTCGTCAGCATTGCCAACGTGAAGGAAGGAGCCAACGTAAGCCTCGACAATCTTCCATCCGGCGTTTATATCGTTAGCATGGGTGGCAAGACCATCAAGGTAAGGAAGTAAAAGCAGTGTTTCTCAGTAAATTTACTGAAAGCACATCACAAACAGGATGATAATGAGAAGATTTATTATAATGGGCATGTCCGTGCTCTATGCTTTTGCTATGCAGGCACAAGAGCAGATTCGCGTATGGAAGGAAGGCGAGAGCAAACGCTTCCGTACCTCGGAACTCGTATTCTCCGAGGACGGCTCGTCTTTCCAAGTGAACGACTCTACCTACGACTGTGCCCAAATAGACAGCATCACCGTAGTTCATACCGTCACCGTTACTTTTGATGGCGACACAGCTTACGTTGATCTTGGGCATGCCCCGAATGTTACTGATACGATACAAGGCGCGCACGTCAAGTTGATTAGTACAGACACGAAGAACGAGTTGGAGTTTGTGCTGCAGGGACAGAGTACGCATGGTTCGTTATACTACGACGGACCGCTCAAGTGTAGGTTCTACCTAAATGGGCTCAACCTCACGAGCGACCAGGGTGCTGCCATTGACATCAAATGCGGCAAGCGCGTTGACCTGATTCTGAATGAAGGCACGGAGAATTTCCTTGCCGATGCAGCAGGCGGCGACCAGAAGGCTGCCCTGTACTGCAAGGGCCACCTCGAGGTCTCGGGTGGCGGCGCTCTCACTGTCTCAGGCAACGCCAAGCATGGTATCGCGACGAAGGAGTACCTGGAACTGAAGAAGAGCACGGGCAGCATCACGATCAACAAAGCCGTGTCTGATGCCATGCACATCGGACAGTACTTCATGATGAGTGGCGGCACAGTGACGATAAGTGGGCAGAAGGGTGACGGGCTGCAGGTTGAAACCTTGACAGTAATT
>CACXUA010000082.1 GCA_902770725.1 uncultured Bacteroidales bacterium
TATTAATAATAAAACTCTATTAATAATCTTATAGTGCTGTCGTGAATCCGTCCATTTCGCTTCCTGTCGTATAACAACTTTCTAATTATCTAATTATCTCACTTCGCCCCCCCAAAAAAACTTTCATTTTCTGTGAAAATAATTGCCAATTTACTTGCAGAATTCGAGAATTTTCATAACTTTGTGGTAGATTTGAGAGGTGAGCTCCTGGCTGCAGATAAGGGCAAAACGCGGCACAGCTAAAACGCCCACGAAGCATGCTTAAGTGCGCAATTAAGCACGCTTAAGTACGCAATATCACACGCTAAGTTCGGTCACGAAGCACGCCTCATCGGGTTGCGAACCTGTATTATCGCTTAAGCAAGACCTTCTGCCCGTTGGTGACGACAATGCCACGATAATCAGGGCTGACTCTTTGCCCGCTTAGGTTGTAGAGCCGTTCGGGCATGAGCGAGGCAGAACGAGGGTCAATTACCCCATCGGCATCTTCATCGATATCCTCGAGGATGAATTCGCCTGGGTTGGTCTTGTCGGCATAAATGTAGCTGCCAACATTGCGCGAGTCGAAGCCCACTACCCTGCTGTTCTGCCAACAACAACGAAGATAGGCATTGCCGTTTTCGAGCCGTTCCACTTGAATCCAGCCATATTTGTCTGTGGGATTCGTCGTGGTGGATATGATTCGCCAGCCTGCACTGGTGTCGTAAGACATATAATGCCCGTTTGCTTTTAGTTTATAGAAAGCGGTGAAACCCTGTGCCAAGGCGAAATTAAAGATGTATGACTGGTCGCTCTCGTCGAAATTGCCTAAGCAGAAATGGCCTTCATTGTTGTGGGTTTGGTAGTGCAGGCAAAGCCCAGACTGTTTCTCGCGGATGCGATAACGATGGTCTGTATTGATGGGCGAAATCGGTAACATAGTTGGCGGCACGAGAGCTCCTGCTTCGACATACAACTCGGCTGCAGAAGCGTAGGCTTTATCATCGACGACAGAACGCACCAAGAACTTCATGTATCGGGCTTCGGGCTTACTGGGGATGCTGACTGTCTGCTTGTCAGACGTGTTGCTGAATGTACCGCTGGCAGCAGGCTCGCCCCACAGATAAGGACTCGGGCTGAAATAAACCTCATAACGCAATACGCGCCCATTCGAGCCGTCCTTGCGCCCCTGATAAGAGAAGGAAGTGATGCGATAGGTCTGCTTCATGTCAATCACCAGTTCGTGGGGACATTCGGGAGTAGTGCCAGAGTAACGTGTATGCCAAATCGTGCTCTCGTTGCCATCGATGGCATAGGCTGCCAACTCGTTGCCGCCCTGCTGACTATCGTAACTGTAGATGGTCCAAAGGCTCTTGTCCACAAAGAAGCCATACGTCTTCTCGCCGATAATACTTGGAGCCAAGTCGTTTCTGAAGGCATAAGCTTGCAAGGTGCCGCCCTGACGCATATCGATGGGCTCTGTGTAAGGCTGGAAGTCGCTGCCGTCTATACTATAATATATTATGGTACCTTCCGGATTGTCGGAACTCAACAGCGCATATCCGTGGCCGTCGTCGCCAAAGCGAACGGGCTGGCAGACAGGCATTCCGACACAACCTCGCTGGGTAAGGATGGTATCGGAACTGGCTTCCAGAATCGGCATAATCATGAAGCAGAAAGGCGTTTGCACGAGTTTTCGCTCGTATTTGTCAAGCACATCAGGTCCGCAACTTGCATTACCAAGGGCACGATTCCAAGCATCGAGCGAGACGACGGTAGCTTTGGGGAACGTCACCTCGTAGGGATGGCCCTTACGATTGCTGCGGCTCGTGTAAATATCTTCTGCCCGCCAATGTCCTACGGTAGTTGCCATTCCGCTTGGAGCAGCATAGAGCAGGCCTTTTCCTGCATTCGTCGTGACTGCCAGCCAACGCACATCTTCCTTGTTTCCAGTCTCTTGCGGACGGATGTGGTTCGTCCATTGCTCTGTAACGGTGCTATGATAGATACCCAGATGAGCGGCATAGTTGCGGTCTCGATAGCTGTCGAACGGTCCTCTGCCAAGCCACGTGATGTTCTCTGCCGCATTAGGCATCTCGAAACGGAAGCCCAGCTTCGGCAGGACAGCACCTTCGATGTTTGGCGTTGTTACAGTGCTGACGCTAATCGTGCCGTCGGGATAGACGCGGAACTGCTTGTTGACGGTAAAGACGAGGGCAGATGTGCTGGTCTTGTAAGTGTCTCTTATCGAGAGTTGTATCCAATGATTGTCTTCGTCTTTCTCTACTTCCCAAGTGCCTGTGCTCATCGTCAACGAGCGGACACCAAGCGTTTCCCAGTTGCCCTCCTGCGCTTTGTCGTTTTCCGTGGGGATGCGGAAAGTGTTGAGCTTGATGGGTTGATTGATGAGGGTAGTGCCTGCGAGGACATACCTCGAGAGTGTACCTCCGGAGAATGTAGCGGTGAAGTTCGCGCCCTTAACAGTCCTGCTGGACGAGGTGCCGCTGATGGAAAGGGTGTCCGAGCCTTCGTATTTATAAGGTTGCAGAGACGTTGCCTCGCGAATGATTGCCTCCGAAGCTGCTACTTCATAGCCAACTTCTGCCCAAGGTGTTGCTTCGCGAAGGGTTGTGGAGAAGCGAATCGTGTAGCGAGACGAGGGTTTGAACGTGATGCCTTCATAGGGAATGGTAATCGTCGCACTGTCCCAAGGAGCAAGGTCCAGGTCGGGCAGCATACCGCCGGCTACCTTGATTCCATCTTCACTTATAACATACTGAAAATCATAGCTGTTGAAGTTAATCTGCTGAAGTTTATTCTTAATCCGGAACTTGCCTTGTTCCACATCAAGAGGCAGGACGTCGAGAGGCTGATAAACGCCCTTCATATTGAAGCTCTTAGCCGTCGGTGTACAATCTGCCAAGACGACACCATTGCAGCAGAAACTTCCGTCGTTCGGATTGTCGCCAAAGTCGCCGCCATAAGCCCAGTAATATTGATTCGTTTTGCCAGGAACGGGCATCCTGATGCCTTGGTCTTTCCAGTCCCACACGAACTCGCCCACCATTGCAGGATAAGGTTCGTAGATGTCCCTAAAGTAATCAATCTGGTTACCCATCGAATTACCCATAGCATGGGTGTTCTCGCATTGGATGTGAGGCCGCTGCCCAGTCTTCCCCATACGACTCTTAGCCGTAGAGAGCATGTTTGCGTAGCTGCCGTACATCGTGCTCGAGACGTCGCTCCATTGGCTATTTCCCTCATAATGCGTGATGCGAGAGGTGTCGAGCGCCTTGATGGCTTGCATGACGCTCTGGAAGTTGTTGCCGCCTCCACTCTCGTTTCCGGCACTCCAGCCGAAGATGCAAACATGATTGCGAAGGGTGCGGACCTGTCTCTGGTTGCGCTCCACCATTGGCTGGCGGAAGAGTTCAACGCTGCTCAGGCCTGTGTTTCCATGACATTCCACATCCGCTTCGGCAAGGACATAGAGCCCATATTGGTCGCAAAGCTCGTAGAAATAGGGATTGTTGGGATAGTGGCTCGTACGGACCGCATTCACATTCAACCGCTTCATCGTCAGGACGTCCTGCAGCATCTCTTCTCGGCTGACGGTTCGACCCGTCTCTTGACTAAAGTCGTGACGGTCAACCCCATGAACCACAAGACGTTTGCCATTGATGAGCAGAGCGCCATCCGTGCGGATGCTTACCGTTCGGAAGCCTATCTTGCAGGCTCGCATATCGACCAAAGTCCCCTCGGAATCCAGCAGGCGAAGGGTCAAGTCATAGAGTTTGGGACGTTCCGCGCTCCAGCATTCCACGCCAGAAAACGTGAAGCTTTGGCTGACGTTGGAAGTGGTCGTGAGCGATTTTGTCATTTCCTTCACCACGTTTGCCCCGTCGCTAATCGTTATTTGCAACTTCATGCCGCTTGGCGAACCACCTTCAAGGGTAACATCCAACTTCGCCTGTCCGGAAGTTCCGTTAGCTGCAAGCCTTGTCGTCTGGAAGAAAAAGTCGCCAATTCGTTTGTCTGGAGCCGACCAGAGATAGACGTCGCGCGTAATGCCCGTCAGCCGCCAATAGTCCTGACACTCTAGGAATGAGCCACTTGTGAAGCGATAAATCTGCACGGAGACATTGTTCTCGCCCTCGCGAACAAAGTTGCTGATGTCGAAATCGCTCGGCAGATAAGAATCCTCGGCATAGCCCACGAACTGCCCATTCACCCAAACATAGTAGCCGTGACCTGCTCCGTTAAAACGGATGAAAGTCTTCCTCGCCAGCCAACCCTCGGGAAGTGTGAAAGTGCGACGATAGCATCCAACAGGGTTCTTCATCTGTTCGTTATAGGTATAATCGCTTGGACGCGAGGCCATTACGGAGTAATCGCTCGTATAGGTAAAGGGATAACGCGTATTGATGTAGAGAGGCTTGTCCCAGCTCTTGCCGTTTCGAACACCATACATCTGCCAAGGCATCGGCACAGTAATGTTGTCCCAGCTGCTCACGTTGTAGTCGTCGGCATAGAAGCCACTCGGAACCTTGCTTGGCAAAGCGCTCCAACGGAACTTCCAGGTGCCGTTCAGGTCAAGGAAGTAAGGCGACTTTGACAAATCCAGCGAGCAAGCATCATCGGCATTATCAAAGGGAATGCTGAGGTCGTGACTCTGGATGCGGTTCAAACTCGTGATGCTGACATCGTCCCACTCGGTCATTGTTTGCGAAAAAGCAGTAAGCGCAACAAAGCTAAATAAAAGGCACAAGCTCTTCTTCATTGTGATAAAATATAGGCATTTGCGATGCAAAGATAAGAAAAATAAATGAAAGTAGAAGAACCTACGCTTGGAAAAGATAAGGAACGCGTGTGAGGTTCTAGCACGACGCCAGTCATGTTGGCAAAGTTAACGTGTGAAGTTGGCGAAGTTGGCACGTTAAGTTGGCGAAGTTAACGTGTGAAGTTTGCAAGGTTAACGTGGGTAGTTTAGAATGGCGGCATAAAAAGAGTTGAAGCCTGCCACAAAATAGCGACAGACCTCAACAGAATAACCCTCGTGGAGAATATCGGGCTCGAACCGATGACCTCTTGCATGCCATGCAAGCGCTCTAGCCAGCTGAGCTAATCCCCCAAGTTAATTACAATTTGACAATTTGCGATTTACGATTTTATCGCTCACCTCAAAATGCAGTGCAAAATTACTCACTTTATGCTTAACCTGCAAATAAATGGTGCCTTTTTTTGCATTAAATGCTAAAAAATCGTACTTTTGCACGCAGAACATCGTGTGCAAGCTATGAAACGATACATCATAAGTTTCCTCTTCGCTAGCCTGACCTTATGGATTCTGGCTGTTCCGGCTATGAGAATTCGTAAGAGTGTGACACTCGACGACGGACGAACCGTAATGGTAACGGCTTATGGCAACGAGGACCTCGACTACCTCCTCTCCGACGATGGCGAGGTGATTCTCGACTGGGATACCGTCTTCCACGCTACCGGCCTCACTCGCGAAGAGTATTTCGCCACCTTGCCCCAACTGCCTCGCTATGCCAGGGGAAGAGTGGGAAGCGTCGCATCGGCTCTGGTTCAGCCGTTTGGTGTCAAGAAGATTCCTGTCATCCTGACCGCCTTTAAGGACAAGCAGTTCACCGTTGCAAGGACAAACGAACAGGTGAATGTTTTCTATGATGACTTCTTCAACGGTACAAACATCTTCACTGCTACAGGAACCTACGATGCCGCGAGCAATCTGGGCTGCGTCAGGCAGTACTTCATCGACCAAAGCCAAGGCCAGTTCCAGCCGGAATTCACCATCATCGGGCCCGTCGAACTTGACAAAGATTACAGCTATTACGGTGGTGATATAAGCAAAACGAGCAAAGATTCCTGTTATACCAAGTTCGTCAACGAATCCTTCAACAAGGCGTTGGCCAAGCACGAAGACTGGTCGGAGTTCGACAACGATAGTGATGGAAACATCGATATGTGCGTCATCATCTATGCCGGAATGGGTCAGAACTACACAAACTCGTATGGCGACAAGAATACCATCTGGCCGCAGGAACGACCCACAAGCTATACCATTAATGGCAGAACACTTTCAGGTTGCTCATCAAGCTGCGAGATGCGCCCCATTGCCGCCAACGACAGCGTCATCACGGACTGGCAAGCAGACGGCATCGGCGTAGTGGTGCACGAAATCAGTCACGCCCTCGGACTGCCCGACCTCTACGACAAAAACAGCGTCGCTTTCGGTCTCGACTTCTGGAGCGTCATGGATTATGGCATGTACACCAGACAATCGAAGGTGCCCATCGGCTATACTGCCTACGAACGCGAGTTCATGGGATGGCAACAGACAGAAACCGTCAACTCGCCCAGCACGCTCCACATCTATCCCTTCGACCGAGGCGGCAAAGGATACAAAATCGTCAACGATGCCAATCCCAACGAATACTACATCTTGGACAATCGCCAGCCGCTCAGTTGGGACTGGGGCGTTTGCTCGAATCGCGGACATGGCATGCTGGTCTATCACGTGGACTTCAATCAACAGGTTTGGAACCTCAACAATGTTAACGTCAATCCGAACCACCAGTACATGACCATCATCCCTGCCAACAACAGCCTCATCGGCTCCAACAACGCCAAATCATCGAATGAATGGAAAAACAGTTTGCTTGGCAATCCCTATCCTGGCATAACGGAAAACCACGAACTGACCGACGAATCTGTACCCGCTAGTACTGTCTTTACAGGTGGCTTCATGCACAAACCGCTCGTCGATATCCAGGAATCGGAAGATGGCGTCATTACAGTCAAAGTGATGCCCCTCGGAACGCTCGACGCTCCTACGGGTCTAACCTTCGAGAACACTCTGCCTTGCAGCACGACAGCCATCTGGGAACCTACTCCTGAAGCCGAACTATACAACCTGCAACTTTGGTGCGAAGGCGAATTGGTATTGGAGCGAGACAGCGTTGCAACCAATTCCTTCCGATTCGACGACCTTCAAGCCGACGTCAATTACACCTATGCCGTACAAGCCATCAGTAACGCTTACTGCAATAGTGAATGGACGGAAAGCGAGACCTTCAAAGCAGATCCGGATGCCATCTCCGAGATTACCGAGAGTGCAGAACTCGTGCGCATCTACAGTATAAGCGGACGTTTCGTGGGCGAATGCTTTGGCGACCAACTTCGCAAGTTCTCTTACAAGCACGGAATCTTCTTCATACGACGTCCAAACGGAAAGATAAAGAAACTGATTATTCAATAATCTTTTCAGTGATGCCCAAACACTTATTGCTCTTGGTTGCCGTTCCTGCCAAACGGGAACGATGCACCTTGATGCTAGACGATGGCTCTACTATAGAGGCAACTCGGATGGGTGATGAGACGATGCATTTCTACCAAACCGACGATGGTAAATGTCTGCAACGAGACAGCAAAGGCATTGCTCATTTCGTTGATGCTGACAAGCTTCATCAGAAATGGAGAGCAAGAATCAGTAAACGACAAGCAGCTCGAACAAGACGACTCGCCTCGAGACCAAGAAAAGTGCAGCAAGCCATAACTGGCAGCAAGCGCGGACTGGTCATCCTGGTTCAGTTCCCCAAGGCACCCTTTCACTACGACAATGCTGACTTCCAACACTTTTTCAACGAAGAGGGTTACACCGACGACGTAAACGTAGGCTCCGTCCACGACTACTTCCTTGAGCAAAGCTATGGCCAGTTCGATTTCTCCTTCGACGTCATCGGACCAATCACGATGAGTCAACCCCTATCCTATTACGGCGACAACAACGAGAACGGCGACGACATACATCCTGCCGTTATGGTTGCAGAAGCTGTTCAGATGATTGACGACGAGGTGGATTTCAGCCAATATGACTGGGATGGCGACGGAGAGGTGGAGCAAATCTTCCTCATTCATTCTGGTTACGACGAGGCACAAAGCGGAACAGATGCCGACATTTGGTCGCATGCCTGGACACTCACCGAAGCGTTGGAAGAAGACGATGGCAACGGTCCTGTCGAGGTTGATGGAGTTCTGATTGACAGCTATGCCACAAGCTCTGAACTGCGGAACAGAGCAGGCACCCTCATTGCAGGCATCGGAACAGCTTGCCACGAGTTCTCTCATTGCTTTGGACTTCCCGACTTCTACGACACTGCAGGTCGGAACTTCGGAATGAGTTCGTGGGACATCATGGATTACGGCGAATATAATGGTAACGGAGGTTGCCCTGCTGGATTTACGAGCTATGAACGAATATTTTGCGGGTGGCTTCAGCCTTTCGAGCTCATCAATCCCATTGCTGTCGATAAGATGCCTGCCTTAACACAAGAACCCATTGCATATATCCTGAGGAACAGCGGGAAGGAAGACGAATACTACCTCCTCGAAAACCGTCAGAAACAGGGATGGGACAAATATCTTGGCGGGCATGGACTGCTCATCCTGCATGTTGATTACGACGAGACGGCATGGAGCGAGAACTCCGTAAACACCATTCGCTCGCACCAACGCATGACCATCATCCCAGCCGACAACATCCCATATTCCGCAACATTGGCTGGCGATCCCTGGCCTGGAACTTCGGGAAATACAGAACTGAACGACAGCACCAGCCCAGCAGCAACGCTCTACAACCCGAATGCCGAAGGCGACAAACTGATGCACCATTCCATTTCCGAGATAAGCGAATCGCAAGACGGACTGATAAGCTTTATCTTCGACGAAGAGGCTCTTGGTATCAGTTCAATTCAAGGCTCAGAATCCATCAAGCAGAATCGCATCTATGACCTCAGCGGCCAAATGGTAAATGGTAAATGTTTAAAAGGCATCTT
>CACXUA010000083.1 GCA_902770725.1 uncultured Bacteroidales bacterium
GCCCACAGTCGCTGTGATTGGCCGTAGCGATGACCGTCGTCAGCCGGTTTGTACCGTCATTCTCGACGGCAAGCCCATCGAGGTAACCATCAAGGACGGCGAGGCCAGCATTACAAAAGGCTCCGAGAGCAACATGGCACTTACTGATGCAATGGAGCGCGTGAAGATGGCAAGCAGCCCGATGGAGCAGCTCATGAAAGACTACAGCGAGGCTCGCGAGAAGTATGGCGAAGACATTCCCAAGGATATAATGGACGGTTTCGACAAGCGTTACGACGAAATCTCTGAGGAAATCATCGCTACACAAAAGCAGATCATCATGGAGAACAAGGACAATTTGGCTCCTCTTTACCTCCTGCGTACTGGCAGCGACTCTTATGGAGTGGAATTCGTCGAGAGCTTCCTGAAGGATTACAAATACAAGGATTGCAAGGCACTCGAGCCTGTTGTGGCCTCCATCGGTGGCGAAAAGAACAAACAGCCTGGTGCTGCCGTCGTAGATTTCGTGGGTAAAGACCTCGAAGACAAAGAGTGTCACCTCACAGATTACGTGGGTAAAGGCAAATATGTCCTCGTCGATTTCTGGGCTTCTTGGTGTGGTCCTTGCCGTGCAGAAATGCCGAACGTGAAGGCAAACTACGAGAAGTACAAGGACAAAGGCTTCGAAGTGGTAGGCATCTCCTTCGATAACAGCAAGGAAGCATGGGCAAAGGGCGTCAAGGACCTTGGCATCACTTGGCCACAAATCAGCGACCTGAAGGGTTGGGAGTGTGCTGCAAGCGACCTCTACAACATCAAAGGCATCCCCGCAACCATCTTCTACGGCCCAGACGGTAAGGTCATCAAGGCCAACCTCCGCGGCGAAGAACTCGGCAAGACACTGGCTGAATACCTCGATAAGTAAGCAGATCGAGACTGGCCAATAAGGATATTCGGCACACTCTCCACCTTAAGTAATGCGGTGGAGAGTGTGTCGTTAAATCTAACAACATACCATTCAAACTATGAAACAACACTCTACCCTCCTACTCCTCTCGCTACTCATCCCATATCTCGCTTTTGCAGGCATACCCGATGACTACTACACCAATGCCGACGGCAAGAAAAAAGCTGCCCTGAAAGCAGCTATGTATGCCATCATATCACCACACACGGAGTTGGGATACGATAATCTTTGGAAATCATACGAGAAGGTGGACTACTTGCCTGCTACCAATCCGCAAGGCAAACACCAAGTGATGGACTACTATAGCAACAATGTCTATTACTTCACAGGCAATGGTACTGCCGTGAGTGGCATGAACAAAGAGCATGTGGCTCCCCAAAGCTGGTGGGGTGGCGGCACAGGAATTGCGGTAGGCAACGACCTTATTCAAGTCATTCCATCTGACGCGAAAGCAAATAGTGCTAAAGGTAACCTTCCTTTAGGTGAAGTGAAAGGCTCTGTTACCTATCCCGGGAGTGGCGTTTACAATACACGCATGAAGACGGGCACTGACGCAAATGGTGACCGCGTGTTTGAACCCTGCGACGAGTACAAGGGAGACTTTGCAAGAATCTACTTCTATGTCGCTACCTGCTATCCCGATGTTAACTGGCAGGACCGCAGCGATGTTAATGTTTCTTTCCGCAAAGAAGACTATCCCACGCTAAAAGAAGACATCTTGCCCATGCTTCTGCGATGGAGCAAGAACGACCCCGTTTGTGAATGGGAAAGGACACGCAATGAACGTGTCTATGGAGAACAAGGCAATCGTAACCCTTTCGTCGACTTCCCTAACCTTGCTGAGTATATTTGGGGAGACAGTGTGGACTATGCCTTTAGCATAGATGGCACATCTACTGGAGGCGGTGGTGGCACCATTGACCCGACACCAGACTTCGCAACACTGGTTGATTGCTCGATGAAGGCAGGACTCGATCCTTTCTTCGTTCGCACTTATGAAGGATGCGAAGGCGAGGTTTGGACAAGCAATTCCAACTATGGAGCCGTAGCAAACGCCTATAACATTTCAGGCAAGACTGCAGACGAATACCTGATGGTCAACCTTGACCTCTCGCTTGCAACCGAGGCAACGCTGACCTTCCAACACGCCACAGGCTACAACAAGACTGAGTCTGTAAAGGATACCTACTTCCAAGTTCTTGTCACAGACAACTACGACGGAGTTCCGGAAGATGCCACTTGGGACCTCCTCGACGTAACATTCCCGTCACTCCCATCAAGCAGCAGCTTCACAAGCTTTGTTTCTTCTGGCGATGTAAGACTCGATGATTACTGCGGGAAGAGCGTCACACTGGCCTTCCGATACACCAGCAACAGTTCTGCCTGCTACTGTTGGGAGATACAAAATGTCAAGGTAACGACCCACACAGATCCCGATGCTCTGCCACTCATCGCAGAAGATGTCGAGACGCTGCAAGTCATTACATACGACTTGATGGGCCGTCGAGTTCCTCACGACACGAAGGGTCTCGTCATCAGAAACGGCAAAAAGATACTGCAACGATAATGTTTAAGTTATGAGGTCAAAGGTTCTGTTCCTGCTCATCACATTTTGCTCCTCGCTTCTTGCTCAAGAGCAATACTATCGCAAGGCTGAAGGTCTGCGTGGCACACAGCTAAAGGAAGCGCTGCACGACCTCATCCAGCCAAGCTATGTGCTTGCTTATGGCGGTGGAGTCGGCAAGACTTGGACCGGTTTTTGGTACACCGACCAGATGGAAAACATGCAGGTTCGTGACCGCTACAGCAATGTCGTTCGCTACCTCAACCCCGACATGAGTGCCGTCAGCAACATGAACATCGAGCACATCTGGGCAAACAGTTGGTGGGGACATGTCAAGAACAATGCCTATTGCGACCTCTTCAACCTTTATCCTGCCGATGCTACGGCAAATGGACGCAAGAGCAACAATCCTATCGGCATCGTGGACGGCACGGTCTCTTACACAAATGGCGTCACGAAGGTGGGCAAGAGCAGCAGTTATCGTGCCGACAGTCTCATTACAGCATGGGAGCCTGCCGACCAATGGAAGGGCGACTTCGCGCGTACATACTTCTATATGGCCACATGCTACAGCCACATGACTTCGCTTTGGACAACCACCGAAGGTTTGCTGACTGTTGACCCGAACAGCCCTTTACTGATGCGACCTTGGGTTTATAACCTTATGCTCGAATGGGCAGAAGCCGACCCGCTCGATGAGATAGAGCAGCAAAGATGTGATGCCATCTATGAGATACAAGGCAATCGCAACCCATTCGTCGATTATCCCGAACTATGTTACTACATTTGGGGCAACAAGTCGGACGAGCAATTCTATTGCAGCGAAGAACACGGCGCGGAGATTTTCGTGCCTGCAGCAAGCGAGGAGATTAACTTTGGCTTGCATCCCCTCTCGCGTCCTTTCTCTGCAAAGGTGCAAGTGCGAGGCAGAGGCTTGAACGAGGGTGCTAATCTTTCCGTTGGTGACGAGACATTTGCCCTCGACAAAACATCTATTTCTGCCAACGATATTCATGAAGGCACGGATGTAAGTGTTTCTGTTTCACCAACAGAAGAAGGCACCTACACCACGATGCTCTTGCTCGAAGGTAGCGGCTATGTGCAGCAGACACCTTTGACGGTCTCCTTTGTGGACGGCATACCTGCCTATCCCGCCACAGATATCGTTTGTGCCGTTAGCAGTCGGCGTTTCAATGCGAATTGGATGAACTATCAGCCAGACGCAACCTATACGCTCAATGTCTATACCAAGGACGCCAATGGACAGCCAAAGACCTTTGGCACTTACACGACAACCGACACGACCTATCAGGTTAAGAACGTCTTGGCAAACACCACATATTATTATAAGGTAAGCATCATCAAGGCTGGGCAACCAACCATCAACAGCAACGAGGTGAAGGTCGAGATGCCCGAGGTGGCTCCGGTCTTCTCTGTTAGCACAGAAGATATCGCTTTCACAGCAACACCAGGCAAGCCAAGCGCTCCAGCACAAGTTTCTGTTACTGCAATGGCAGTTCCCAAATATGTGATGGAGGTTAGCACAAGTGCTCCGTTTGAAATAAGCAGCGATGGCGAAACATGGTCGCAAGAACTTACGCTCAAAGGACAGAATGTCTCATTCTTCGTTCGCTTTGGCGGAGGCATAGAAGAAGGAGATTACGAAGGCGAGGTAATTGTAAGCACAGAAGGAATGGACGACAAAATCATTTCCGTAAGTTGCAACGTAGATGCAACCAAGTCGTTCTTCGAGGACTTCGAGACTGGAACAAAGGGAGCTTATGCTGTGGCCGAAGTTACTTGTAACGCTGCTACTTGGGAAATGAGCAATGCCTTGCTTGCAGGCGATGATAATGCCCTCGACAAGAAGTGTGTCCGCATGAAAGGTTATGTCAAGACCGGCTCAACCATCACTACCCCAGCCCACATCATGATGACTACAGACAAGGTGAACGGTTGCGATAGCCTTTGGTTCTATGCAGGCAGTTATGGCAACGACACAGGCGTGAAGATGACTGTCAGCTATAGTATAGATGCAGGAAAGACTTGGACGAATGTCGTCACTTCTCTTCCGGTTGGAGAGATGAAACGTTACGGCTACAAGATTAACATGGATGGTAATATCCGCCTCAAGTTCGAGAGCGAGAATACAGGCAACAAACGCGTCAATATCGACAATGTGCAGATGAGCGACTGGGAAGACCCGACCTCCATCCAAGACCTTAAAGTCTCTAAGAACCTTAAAGACCTTAATGACTCTATGTACGACCTTAGTGGCCGCAAGGTTATGAATCGCAAATCGGCAGATCCTGTCATCGTTGAACAAGGCAAAAAGACACTACACAATCGTTAAGTAATGCGCTTCTTCATCACGCTTTCCTACGACGGCACGCGCTATCATGGCTGGCAGATTCAGCCTAATGGCAATAGCATTCAGCAAGAATTGCAGCAAGCCCTCTCTACCCTACTTCGCCAACCCATTGAGGTTGTTGGGGCAGGAAGAACTGATACGGGTGTGCATGCAAAGATGATGGTAGCGCATTTCGATTGGGAAGAAGCAATCGACGGGAAACAATTGGCCTACAAACTCAACAAGTTGCTGCCTGCGGACATTGCCGTTCAGGAGGTTCGACAGGTAGATAAAGAGATGCATGCTCGTTTCTCTGCCACTTCGCGAACCTATCATTACTTCATCCACACTCGCAAAGACCCATTCCTGCAAGCCTACAGTTGGCAGATTCCTTTTGCGCTTGACTTCGAGAAGATGAACGAAGCAGCCAAAGTTTTGCTTGAATATAAAGACTTTACAAGCTTTTCGAAAGTGGGCACGGACGTTAAGACGAACCTATGCGACCTGAGGGAAGCCTATTGGGAAGAGGTTGCTCCTGGACGTTGGCGCTTTACCATTACAGCCAATCGTTTTCTTCGCAACATGGTTCGAGCCATCGTTGGAACGCTTGTTGAGGTTGGCAGAGGCAGGATAAGCATTGAGGAAATGCGGCAAATCATCGAAGCGAAAGACCGTTGCCAAGCTGGCGAAAGTGTTCCTGGGAAAGCACTCTTCCTTGTTGATATAAAGTATTGAGATGTGGTTAGCCTTTGCATTTCTTAGTGCCTTCCTGCTGGGATTCTATGATGTCTCAAAGAAGTATTCGCTCAGGGACAATGCGGTTATCCCCATCCTGTTTCTCAACACGCTTTTCTGCTCGATTATCTTCCTGCCTTTAGCTTTCCAGACGCCTTTCGGAGGATGGGAGGTGCAGCGCTATATTGTGCTGAAAGCCTTTATTGTGCTGAGCAGCTGGTTGCTCGGATACATAGGTATCAAGCACTTGCCAATCACGATTGTCGGTCCCATCAATGCGACACGCCCTGTTATGGTGCTCGTGGGAGCCTTGATTATCTTTGGCGAAAGGCTGAACCTCTGGCAATGGGCTGGTGTCGTGCTTGCCATTCTGAGTTTCTTCCTGTTGAGTAGAAGCGGAAAGAAAGAGGGTATCGACTTCAAGCACAACCGTTGGATTCTTTGTACTATCGGTGCTTCCGTAATGGGAGCCGTGAGCGGCCTATACGACAAATACCTGTTGGCAAGCAGCGGTGGTATAGGTCTTCCTCGCCTTACGGTTCTCTGTTGGTTCAACATCTACCAAGCCATCATGATGGGGGTAATGATGATAGTCCTGTGGTGGCCGAACAGGAAGAACAGCACGCCTTTTAGGTGGCGATGGAGCATCCTGCTGATAAGTGTTTTCTTGAGCATGGCAGATTATGCCTACTTCTACAGCCTATCGTTGGACGGCGCTTTGATAAGCGTGGTGAGTATGGTTCGAAGAAGTAGTGTGCTTGTGAGCTTCATGCTTGGTGCATCGCTCTTTCACGAAAAGAACCTGCGCAGCAAAGCCATCGACCTTGTGCTCGTATTGTTGAGCATGGTACTGCTATGGCTAGGGCAATGAGCGGCTTATCTCGTGAACTTTGCCCTCGACTTTTTGCCTTTGCTCGCGTGTCAGCTCGCTTGTTTGCAGTTCAAAGGTGATGGTGTCGTCGTTTTCTGAAAGCGAGGCTTTGATGAGCGGTAAGGCCTGAAGGGCAAGGCGGGCATCAATATCAACGTCTTCGCTGAGGAACTCATCTACGGAAGGGCGTTCAATTGTTCGCGGCAGTTCGTTCCATTTGGTATCAAACAGACGGATATGACTGTCGGGAGCTGGAGCGTTATAGGTCT
>CACXUA010000084.1 GCA_902770725.1 uncultured Bacteroidales bacterium
AATAACGGCGGGTTAAAATCAGAGCAAGATCCTTCCGTGCGGACTGCGCCCGACATTATAACACCCCCAAATAATGACGGGTTAGATGTAATGGATATCTCGAAAAACGATACACCCCCAAATAATGAGGTATTAAATAATAGTAATAATACCGAATTGTCGGAAGAAGAACGCGCCGCTCGATATGCCGCTGCAAAAGCCCGTCAGGACGTTCGCAAGGTTGCCATGGAACAACTGTCCGAACGGTCTGCAAAACTCTCTGAGGAAGCCCGTGCAAGCCTCATGGCGTTGCCGTTGAAGCATCAGCAGGTGTTCTGGGCGATTGCCGATGCCGTGAAACCGATCCAGGCAGGCACCGTCAGGGAACAACTCGGCTTCGGCGTGAACACTCTCGATCGTGCGGTTTCTGCACTCCTGGCATGCAAGCTCATCGAGCGGCAAGGCAGCAAGAAGTCAGGCGGCTACGTCGTAACTCCTTTAGGCCAGTGCGGCACAGAGTGCGGCACATGCGCTATCGCCCTGACTTGCCCACATCATCAACCAGTATAATATATTACTATGGCAAAGAAAAAGGCTTTAATCAAACAGTCAAACAAGGTCTCAGAGAGCCGTAAGGACTGGACTATCCTGATGGCAAGGGGATATTGCCGCATTGCCGAGATCTTTAATCAACGTGTGGACGCATGGCTTGCAAAATATCCCAGCATGGATATCAGAGAAACGAAGTACATCGACCTCTTCGGCCAGATTCCCCTGAGCGAATTGCTTGTCTATGATATCCACCGCTCAGAGCTGGCAGTAACCGGCAAGGATGGGAAGGTTGACATTCCAACGCCAAAGGAATTTAAGAAAGCCTTCGACCGACTTGCCGACAATGCCCTTATTTATGGCACTCCAGACGATGATGAGGACTGGATGCGCATCAACATCATCGGCTCTGTTAAATGGGACAAGAATGCCGACTGTATGCACATCAAGCAGCATGAGGACATCGTGAAGGAACTGCTTGGACAGCGTGACAAATACACGGGTTTCAATCCTTGGATGGCCTTCAAATTCACGAAGTCCAAGTACACGTTTACCTTCTATCAGTGGTGTTGCCAGTGGAAAAAGAAGGGAACATTCGAACTGTCAGTGAAGGAACTGAAATTCCGTCTTAAACTCGACGAATACAGAGACAGTGACGGAAAACTTCACAAAGAAAAATACAAGTTGATGAAGGATTTCATCTTGTACGTTATCGAGCCTGCCAAAGATGAACTGCAGGAACTGTTCGATGCCGGGGACTGTGATGTCTGCTTCGAATATGAACCGAGCTATGACAAGTCACGCCCAGGTAAGCCCGTTGTCATAGGATTCAACTTCACAGTTGTAAAGAAGGAAAACAAGCAGATCCCGCCACCACAACCACAACCAATGCAGGAATCGTTGTTTACCGATGCCCGCTCACGTCTGGACTGGATGGTTTCCACCCTGATGTACTACTGGAGCAACTCCTACGACAAAGAGTGGCCAAAGCGTGCCATCAAGGAATTGGGGTGGAAAATCACCTCAGATGCCAAGCTGCTCGATAAGGTGGAGCTGTTCATCAAGGACACCATTCATGATGCCCAGAAGGGCAAGGTTCAGAACGTACCAGGCACAATTCATGAATACTTCAAGAAAAAGCTCGACATCGTTGTCGATAAGAAAACCACGACGAAAGGAGGTGCCAGATGATTAGGAGTCTGAAGATGTTCGCGGCCTGTGTATCATCCCTCAGAGAAGCCGAAAAGGCCTATGAGAAGGAAGACACGGCCTTCAACAAGAGGATTGTGACAGACCTGCAGAACAAGGTCGATGGGTGGTTGGCATGGATTAACAACCAACAGGACGAAGGCCTTACAAGGGACGTGCCGCCGTTCATCGGCAGGACCAGGCAGCAGCCACGACAGGGCAGTATGAATAGCGACATCATGAAACACCTGATGGAGAATCACACGCCCGAAGAAATCGAAAAATACAATAAACTGATGGGAGGATTGATATGAGATTCCCGAAGATCATTCCGTACAAGGAGTTGCTTGTTAAGCGACACCTGGAGCATGTGGCCGCGTCGAGGTTCACCAGAGAGCAGGCCATCGAGAGGGCTAAGAAGTACAACCTCGAGCAGGAGGTGACGGACTCCATCGACATCTACGGCCAGTCTCCGGATGATGCGCTCCAGGACTGGGATATCTATCCCTATGAAACCGAGAAAATATAGACTGGCGCCTATAAAAAATAGATGCCAGCCTATATTTGTCGCGTGAATTATAGGCAATTGTCTATATTACCGATGCAGGCCAACGGATTCGTCCTGGACTTGTGCCAGGTGTTTGTGTGTTCCGTCAGCTACCTTCTCGACCTCGTTGTCAACCCAATTGCGCACAAAGTCCGTCGGCGTAAACTCTTCGGCGGCAAGCGACACCAGAGCTTTGCCGAGTTCCTTCCTGTCCTTAGCCCCGTCGACAAGATTGAGGGCATTGTTGATGTTGCCAATGGCAGAGGAACCAAACCCACTACCCTTTGTAACCTGTGGATTGGCGAAGATGAAGCGGATGGCATTCACGGCAAGCCGGATGATGGGGATACCCATCAGCCCGGTCAGTATATCCCTGATGATCTTGTCGTACAGGTCGAGTTTGGACTGTGCCTTGCCCAGATCTTCTTTTGCCGTTCGCTGTCCGTCAACATGCTGCCTCCAGCTCTTGGCGATACGTTCTATGGTGTAAGTATCGTTTGGTTTCCATCCTGCCAGCCTGAGGATTTCTGCAGGAACCTCCTGGCGTACTTCCTGACGGGCGGCATCCACTTTCTCCGTCACGGACTGTTCCATGAGCTGCTTGCCGTACTCCATACCACTGTCAAAGGCTTTCTCAGCCCGTTTCGCGGCCGCTACAGCCTTTTCTTCCTTCTCCTTGGCAATCTTCAAGGCCTGTTCCTTTTCAGCCTTCAGACGCTCGTTCTCGTCCTCGATTTCGAGCGTCGGGCGTACGATCTGGACTCCCATCTTCGACAGTAGCTTGTTTTTCTTTGTCAAGGTTTCATCTGCCCTCCGGCTTGCTTCCTCCAGGTTCTCAACCTTTCCCTGTAGCTCCGTCTGACGGTTGGTGAGGGTGAGGACGCTGCTGTTCCTCTGCTGCAGCTGCTCATCCTTCTGGGCAATCTCTTCTTCCAGGGCATTCTTTTCCCGAAGACTCTCTTCTGTTGACTTGTGGGTATTTCCGGTGATCTTGATATCATCACCTCTATCAAGTCCCCACTTTGCTCCAACCTCATTGAAGAAGTCCGTGTGCAACTGCTTTGTGTATTCGGACATCTGCTTCTGGAAGTTGGGCTTCGTGCCGTCGGCTTTGGCTGCTGCAACGGCCTGCGCATGGGAACCGCCGAACAACTCAGTGTAAGACAATTTGCCGTCCTGAGTGAGAGGCACCAGGGTAACGTGAATGTGGGGGTTGGTCTCGTCGAGGTGGACTACGAAGTCGATGATGTTTTCTGCGCCGTACTTCTTCGCCAGATGGTTGTAGCAGTCAATCGCCCACTGCTCGATGTCCTCACGTCGATGCACATCGCCATTGGTACCGATGCCACGTTTGCCGAGGTTGACCTTACGGTCGAAGGCAAGTTCGTGCATGCGGTCACGGTTGCCGCCCAGTTCCATCTTCACAATCTTGATTTCACTTTTCTTGATGGGCTTCCGGACATCACCTTTCTTGGTGTGAACAACCGCCTTGTAGCCTTCGTCGATTCGCTGCTGCCATCGCTCCTGCAGGGATGGCTTGGCGTGGTCGATAGGCTGCACGACTGGTTTACCATGTTTACCTATTACGACTTCAAAGTTAAGGGATGCACGCGACCAGTCACGGACACCGTACTGTCTGCCCTGCGTTCCCTTATCGTTTTGCCAGTCGTAATCTTGCTTGGTCCACTCCTGCTTGTTGCGGGTGCGGCCAATGTAATCGCCGAGAGCGTTGTCGACGGTCTTCGACGTACTGATTTCGAGCATTTGCTTTGGCATAGCGAGAATCGTTATTCGTTGCCGCCATCCGGGCGGTGCGGTAGCCGTCGCGAGACGGCTGGGCGGGAGAGTCAAGAGAGGGTGGTAAACCCTCTTTGCCTAATTGTCATGCTTGCATGACTTATTAGGCTATGTTAATAGCTATAACACGCCCGCAAAGTTAACAATTCTGCCCGAGACAGGCAAATTTCTGCGAGGATATCTGCAGTTCTTTGGATATCTTTAACAGTTAGGCGTTCTGGGGCTGCCTGCCTGCTCGATGCGGATGCCGACATCAGCAAGGGTATGGGGCGGCGATTGAGCCCCATAGCGGCCAGCACCATGAAGCCCATCAGGGCGGTAAGAGGGCTGCTCGTGAGAGCCGTCACGTGGAGCGCGCGGAACGTGGTTAAGCCCTCCCTTATACGCCATTAAGAATATATAACATAGTAAACCCTTGAAAGGTCAACTTTTATTTGTATCTTTGCAGCCATGAATGATACAGATAACAAGCCCAAATTCATCAAGTTCTCTGATGGTCGGCACGGGCAGGAATTAGAAGTACTCGCCGACGAACTTGCAAGTCAGATGCCTAAGGATGTGCGAGGGAAACTCGCGCCCAGTGTGTTGTGGATAGCCAGGCATTTCAAGACCCAGAATGACGATCTTCGGGTTAACCTTGAAAAGGTAAAACAGTTAGAAGAAGAGAATGCGATGGGTAAGACAAATGCGAGAGATCTGACACAGGCGAGAGACGAAGCCCTGCAGGAACTCGCACAGCTCAGGGAGCAGCTACGGGCGCAGTCCGCTCAGCCATCATCCAGAACTGCCGAGGAATCGCTGCATCTAATCCGGGAAGGGAAGTGTCCAGTTTGTGGAGGTGAACTACGTGAGACGAAGCACTACACGACCAACGAGCCGATTGTCAACTGCAAGGATTGCTTCTTCTGGATTCGCGGCACGCTCCAGGAACCGAGGCTAATGCGTAGAAATTAACAAATTTTAACGCGCAGGAAAAAGCTGTCCTTTTACCTCAGCCACCCCCAACCCCCTCGCCGGGGGTGTGCTTTCCTCCGCGTCAGGTGGGCACCATCAAGCCGCATGGCGCGGGAGGGGCTTGACCCCGACCCCATAAACATCAAAAAAAAGCACTTTCCTCCGCGAAATCCTCGCGCGCGCGATTTGTGCATATTTTCACGCATATTTTGTGCACTTATTTCCGCTCATTTGACCGCTTGAAAATCAGACGGTTACGAGGTCAAATAAGGAGGAATTTTGGCTGAATAAGGAGAAATTTTGGCTCGAATAAGGAGAAATTTTGGCTCGAATAAGGAGAAATTTTGGTTAAACTTTGCTAAATAAGGAGTAAATATTTTGTTTTCTCCTTATTTGTTTGTATCTTTGCACCCAGAAACCCTTAAAAGCGTGATTATGGCAACAGAGAAAGACATCAAAGAGAAGTGGGGCGAACTCCTGCAGTACGCCAAGGAACATGCCACCGGTGAAGGTTTTCGTCGTGGCTATGCGTGGTTGAAGGATGCCTTCAACGAGTATGTAACCATGTCTGACGAGGTGCCCGGCTACGGCATGGGCGGTCAGCCAGGCAGCATGCACAACAGAGAAGTGCTTGCCGAAAGGATCCTTCTGGAGCTTGGCAACCATATCGGCGGTCAGCACCTTATCGACGAGAACCAGGAGTCGAAGTTGAAGGCCACCCTTGCCGAGGTTGTCAGAGACCAGAACACCAACCAATTAAAGCGATAGGAGGGTAGGGTATGTCAAAGGCACATGAAGAATTAAAAGCCTACCTGGTTGACAAGCCGGGGAAGGCTTTTGCCGTCGATCTAACGTGCAGGGTGTACGACTGGGCTACACCTGCAGCCACAGAAATGTACATCCGCTATAAGGTGTTTGAGGAGCTGTCAGTGCGTTATGACACTGGAGAGCTGACACGACGGAAGATGAAGAAGATGAAGCATTACCGATTTGATGCCGTGTTCTTCATCCAGCCCGGTCTTGCATCCCTCAACCAGTCGGAATGCTTCACCGTCGGCGTTGAGCTGAAGGGCGAGAAGTACGACCTGACAGGCGATGACAAGATGGACAAGTATCTGGGCTGGACTGATCTCTTCTTTATTGGTGTGCCGGAATCGCTCGTCGACGATGCCATCAGGAAGGCAGAGGAAGTGAGCTCAGCCGCATGCGGCAGGCCTGACATGGTTGGAGTGTTTGCCGTCGATAACGGACTGATATACAAGATGCCAGCACGTAGGCAGGTGGTTTCCCCAGAAAACCGCATTGCCGTCATGGAGCAAATCATATACAACCAGGTGTTCAACATGACCGATGCCGTCAGCATCCCCCTTGAAGAGATTGAAGAGCTGCAGCGCATGCCCGAAAGCCTGGAACTGTCTGGCTCCGTTGTCACACCCCCAAATAACGGCGGGTTAAAATCAGAGCAAGATCCTTCCGTGCGGACTGCGCCCGACATTATAACACCCCCAAATAATGACGGGTTAGATGTAATGGATATC
>CACXUA010000085.1 GCA_902770725.1 uncultured Bacteroidales bacterium
AGGTCGCTCGACTTGTGCCAGATGTGGAACTGACCATAGTCGCCCTTCGTGTAGAGGATGTAACGCCCGTCAGGAGAGACGCGAGGCACAGAGATGCTCTTGTTCTCGGACGATGCATTTATTTCCATCTTTGGCTGTCCAAAACTGCGAGTCTTGGGGTCGAAGGGAATGGACATCAGATTGTAACGGATACTGTCGAACTTAATGAGAAGCTGTTGGGTAATAAGGCTGTCGGGCAAAGACGAGAGAAGAAGGTAATTGCGTTTCGCCATACAATAGTACAAGGTACGTCCGTCGGGAGACCAACAAGGAAAGGTCTCCATATCGTCAGTAGTGCGGCAGATGTGACTCACCTCGTTCTTCGTGACATCATAAAGCAGCAAGTCGCTCATCTCGTCCATCACTTCAATCTTCTCTGGATAATAGACATGGAAGGCTTGTCCTGTCTTGTTCGTCGAGAAAGCCACAAGGTTCTCGGTCGGATGCCAAGAGGGATAGACGCCACTCGTGATGATGGTGCTGTCCTTGAGCTGTACCTTGTGAGCCTTGCCGTCCTGCACGATGATGGTTCCGCCATGATTGGCACGGACATGGAAGAGCATACTCTCCGTACTGCCCATACGATAGTTGTGGCAGTTGATGCAGTGATTCTCTCCATCGTTGTATTGGCGGTTATTCTCATAGATAGGTTTCTCATCAAAGGTTGTGAGGTTGCGCTGGTAGATGCCAAGTTGACGGTAAAGCTCATAACCTGGCTCGATGAGTCGATAACTGATGAAAGCATCGATAGGCTCCTCAGCCACACTGATTTTATAGGGTTTGAAGTGCACCCAGCCATCAGGTCGTTTGCCGTAAACATCAACGGAGATATCGCCACCTTTGCTGGCTGTCAGCAAGTTTCTCCATTCTGTTGAATCCATCCTTATAACGCCATCTTCCGATGCTGCAGCAAGGAGTTCCTGACCGTTGCCTTTAAGATGTGCAACATAGGCTGTAGCTACGGAATCGCGACAGATGAAGTTGAGCGGCGCGATGTTGGGCGGCACCACTATATCCTTATAATCAGGATAGATTTCTGCCTCGGTATTGCTCTCCGTAAATTGGCTCGGTAATTCAGCCTTTTGCTGGCAACCTACGAAGATAATTAACAATAAACAATAAACAATATATAATATGTGGCGTCTCATAACTGTAAAATAAACTTAGTTGACTCCTGAATTGCTCGATGACAGACTGGTGTATCCTTTCCTTGTTGCCTTGAGGTTTCCGAAGAAATAGTAATAGGGATAATAGCCTTTGTATTGGGGGAAAAGTTCGTATGCAAAGCCCGGACGGTCGCTCATGTAGGGGCGAGTCCTATCGAAGAAACTTTGCAGTTGTGGCTGGCGATAGTTAAGACCCGTAAAGTGCTGTGAGATGCCAGGATTCTTGTTCTCGGCCAACATGATGCCATCCATGATGATGCTTGGCGGAGTTGAGCCGATAAGGGGTTCCAGACGTTCCACGAACTGCGGCATCAACTTTGTATAAAGGCAGACGCTAAGGCTATTGATGAGGGCATTCCTGCTTCGTCCTTCTGTGAGCATAAGGTTATAGCCCATGAAGAGCGGTTGCTGGTATTGACTCTCGTAACTGTCATGCAAGGGTTCTGTCAGTCGAATCAAAGCCATCTCCCTGTCTGCGTTGACCAAGTCAATGTGACGCACCATCGCTCCATACTTCTTGCAGAAAGCCCCTTCGAAGGGAACACGACGCAACACCGTCAGATACTTCTCGGCCAGCTCCCACTCTTCACGCATCAAAGCGCACTTGATCAAGAGTTTAAGCACACGGATGGAGGGGCCATTCATTACCATCTGCTCCATGCAAGCATGCTGCGACGACTCGATAAATCCGCCATAATAGTTACCTTCAGGCACATAAAGGCAGCTTGCATTGTTGTGCGAGCCATCCATTCCATGAACATGAAGCGAGTCGTAATCAAGGCGAATGTCATAGAGGCGCTCGCCAATCTGGTCTGTCTGAACAAGAGCGATTGCGTAGGAGCAAGCCATCGGGCGATTACTCATCGTGGAATTGGCACGAGCAAGTTTCTGTATGCCAGCCCAATCCTGCCGATATTCCATGTCGAGCAAACGGCAAATGACTCGAACATAAGGGCGTTGCCACATATCGAAACCAATGATGGCAGCCATTGCGACTACAATGACGGCAAGTTGTAGGCCGTTCTGTCGAGGCGTTTCATCCTTTGGAATGCCTATGAAAGCAGGGACGGGTTTGCGACTGAAACTGCGAATGATAATAGCCCAAATGAAAAGGACATCCAACGCGACAAAGGGTATGCCGAAGATAAAACCAGTACGAGCCTCGAAGAAGATGTCTAGTCCATGCCAAGTCACGACAGCCATATAGAGCAATGCCGGCAAGTACTGAAGGGTTCGCCACGATGCTCTGAGCCTCAAGCAATATCCAACAAGCCAACTGCCAACAGTAAGCATCAAAGCCAAAAGCAGTCCGCCAAGCCAAGGGTACTTGTAGAGTTGCAACATTGCTCGGCCAAGATAGCGGACTCCACCATAGGGACATGAAAGGATGAAGTCCATCATGCGAAGGTCTGCTACCCAAAAACTGTACTCGCGACTGATGTAGAAGACGCTACCATAATACCAGGCTGCCCATAGCCAAGTGAGAACAAAAAAGATGGGCAACACGGGCAGCAACCTCTTTCTCTGTTTAGAAGGAGGGGCTGCTTGCGTTTGTGGTGCGACCTTTCGCGACGGCTGAGATGATTTCTTGCTCATGTTTTCTAAATAACCTTAGGTTCGTTGGCAAACTTAACGTGCCATCTTTGCAAACTTAACGTGCCATCTTTGCAAACTTAACGTGCCATGTTTGCAAACTTAACGTGCCATGTTTGGCAATTTGGCGTGCCGAGTTTTGTACCTTATCTTTACTTCACTATTACTTTTCTGCCACCAACGATGTAGAGGCCCTTTGCGGCTTTGCTTACACGTTGGCCTGCGATATTGTAAACGGGCAGTCTGTCGTCTATTGTCTGTTGTCCGTTGTCTATTTCCTTAATGCCATCTGGCTCGTCCCAAACATAAGTGAAGGGCGAGATGCCTTCTGCAAAGACGAACGAAGTGCCGTCGAAGATGTAGCCGCGCTCTGTCTCTGCGAAGAAGCCGGGATAAATTGACCAGCCTGACTCATTGATGCTGACTGCATCCTCGAAAAGGACTGGTTCGCCCGCATTGAAAGTCTCGATATCTTGGTCTATAGTACCATCCTCATTCACAATGCCGAGTCCCTTCCAAGTGATGAAAGGCAGACAGAGAGCCTGATAGCCTTCGCCGCTCTTGGTGAAGGAGAGGCTCTGGGCCTTGAACTCTGTCGGGATGTAGAACTGCTTGTCGCCATCGATGATGAGAGACTGGGCAACACTATCCGGACCGACCACATTGACGTTTGCCAGAAGTTCTTCTGTGGGTTGTCGCTTTGCCGTCTGGCCTGGCTTAACGTAAGCGATGGAGTTGGCTGGCAAGGGACTTATCTCGCTCTTGGCCGAGGTGCCTGTTCCATAATAGTAGAGCGTATGTGGCGTTGGATTGCCTTCGTAATAAGCCGTCATTTCTCCACGATAGAGAGCTGGTCCGTATGGAACGAGCACTTCGTAGCCATTGGCTTCGCAAGCCACAATCTTGAAGCCGCCTTGCAACTTCGATTGTACGTAAGATGGAATGGTGAACTTCTTCTTGTTCGAGAGGTAAACGAGGTTGCCTTCGTTGTCATAAATCTTGAAGCCAATGGCGCCAGAACCGTAGATGGTATAGGTTGTTGCACCGCTGCTGGTGGTTGTGCCGTAGTAGTATCCATCTGTCTGATACTCATCAACGAAGTCGCTCCACTGACCCACATCAGCATAGCCGATTGCAGCCTCGCTTGCATCGTAGGCAACTCTGTTCGCGCCCTTAGGCTTTCCCTCGAAAGGACCATCGAAGATTGCTGGCGAAGGTTTGATGCGGTCGTCAATGAAGCAGATGCTTGGAGCCTTCGGATAGCGATGCATGTAAGCTTTGGCTGCATCGATATCGGCCTGAGTTGTCGTTACCCAATAGTCGCTGTAATCGCCTATATAGAACTTTTCGTAAGGCACGAACATGCCGTTCACCTCAAAGAGTTCGCTCAGGTCAAGCTGGGCAGCGTCGCACATCTTCTTGGCCATGTGGAGGTAGTCAGTAGTTCCGTAGGTGATGCGTCCGCCCACGATTTCGCCATCGCCATTGGTAAGGGTTGCATCGTAAGGTCCTGTGCGCTTTTGGATGGGGTCTTGACGCAAGAGTTTGAAGAGCGTGGGATAGAAGTCGGGCTTGTGTCCCTGGGCATGGAAATAGAGATAGAGTTGGAAGTAGAAGCGGGTCTGTTCCCAAATGTTCATGCCGAACCATCCCTTGCCCTTTGCAAAGTCCTCGAGCGTATCGGTCACCTTTGTGCCACGAGTTGTGGAAACGCCGTGCAGGAAGACATTCACGTTCGAGAAGAGGTTGTTGCTCACCTCAGTTGCTCCCACGATATTGAAGCAAGCCTGATGGTTATGACCTATCTCGTGCGACGGTCCCCAGATGGCTCCACCGCTTGAAGTGAGTTCGTTGTAGTTCATTACGGTCGAGATGGTGCCGTCGCTATAATACGTTCCATAAGTTGTGGAGTACATGTAGCCGTGATTGACTGAGAAGGCATTCCAGATGTTGCGGAAGCGTCCCTGCAGGTCTTCCTTGAAGCCCATGAGATCTTCTTCGCACTCGACGAAGTTGCTCCAGATGCGCATCAGTCCTTCCACCTCGCCTGTCTTGCCTATTGCGTTCTTCACCAGATTGGTGAGCATGGCAAAGACGACTCGCTCGCACTTGAGGTTGACGACCTTGCTCTTGTTCAGGAGTTTCTCGTAGAGAAGCGTCCAGTCCTGATTGGTCATATCTCTTGTATAATCGAAGTAGCCTTGCAGTTGGCCGCCCTCAATATGAATCTTGGCAGCAGGATAGTCGGCCAGGTATTTCTCTGGGCTGTTGAGTTGGTAGAAGATATAAACGGTGCTTGGAGTGCTGATTAGTACGGTGTTGAGTCCTGCATGGAGGTTCGTGACGGAACCTGTCTGGTGGTCGCCTGGGCTGTCGCTATCCACCACGACTTCCACTTGCAGGGTGCAGTCGAAGCTGGGTTCCTCGTCCACATAAATATAGATGATGTCGCCAGCCTGACCCACGATACCTGTAGGACCAGACAACTTGCCGAAAGCATTACTCATGCCTGCATAATCGCTCCACCACATCTTTTGGTTGTTGCTATAAACATAGTAGTCATCGCGAACGCGGAAGAACTTCTCGAAGCCTTCGCGCGTATAGCCTGTCGAACTGGTGAAGCTCTCCCAAGTGTTGTTCTTCACTTTGAGCACCATTGCCTTCATGTCGTCATTGAGGGAGGCAAAGTCGAAATTAGCTGCCAGAGCTTCGTCGCTGAGGGCTTGTATCTCGTCCTTGAGGATCGTGCAGGCTTTGTCTTGGAAGAGGTTTGCGAGGGCTGCCTTGTAGGTATTGAGGTTGCGCTGCAGGTCGTTGTAGGCATTGAGCTTTGCCCGACCTTCTTCGATGAACGCCTCGTCCAACTCCACTTCCTCGAAGCCCCAGACGCTATTGGTTGCGCTACTGCCCCAGCCTACCACGACATTGCTGCCATCGCAATGCAGACCGATATTCCCGTTGTCGAGGATGTAGTAGGTCAGGTTCGCAGCATCGTCGGTCCTTTCGATTGAGAAGGTCGAAGTCTTGGAGGTTGTGGTGCGGTATTGGGTACTGAGGGCACCGTTCTGCTGGGTGATGTAGCGTTGGGTGCAGAGGTTCTGGATGTTCCATCGATTTCCTGACGGAACGAGTGTCCAGTACTGCGAGAGCTTTTCGGCATCCTTGCCTTCGCAGTTGAGGACATTTGCTCCGATGTTCTCGTTGATGTAGTTCGACTTGCCGATATTCTTGATGCGATAGTACTTCCCTGCTTGAGGCTCGAAGAGGCCGCTCTGGGCGAGCAGGTTGTCCTCCACCTCCTGCATGGTGTAGTTCTCCACGAGGGCGATGCTCCAGTCGCAGCCTTGGTCGCCCTGGCAGTTCCATTTGTAGAGCGTGGTGCCGTCACCATTGAGGTTCAGGCAGACATTACCCGAGAAGTCTTCCTTCTCGGAGAGGTTGA
>CACXUA010000086.1 GCA_902770725.1 uncultured Bacteroidales bacterium
GATGCTCTTGATGAAAGCAGAAATGATGTCGTAATGCATTTCGCCATCCTTGTCATAAGCAAGCGGATTCTGTTGCAAGCAATTTGTTACGGCTTCATCCGTTATTTCAACATCGCCTTCTTCGGGTGCCGATTCATAGACAAGTTCCAAGATGTTGAGTAACTTTCGAGCGTCACCTCCGCTGAAACGAATCAACGCTCCAGTTTCTGTGAAACGGAATACACGCTTACTTAACTCGACATCATGCTCGACGGCATAGTGAGCGAGTTGCATTAAATCGTCCTCTTCGAGTGGCTTTAACGTGTAAACCTGGCAACGTGAAAGCAGCGGACGAATCACTTCGAAAGAGGGATTCTCCGTTGTAGCGCCGATGAGCGTGACTATTCCCTGTTCCACAGCCCCCAGCAAAGAGTCTTGTTGCGACTTGGAAAAGCGGTGAATCTCGTCGATGAAAAGTATCGGATTGTTCTGGTTAAAGAACCTCGTTGAGCGAGCCTTCTCGATAACATCGCGCACGTCCTTAACGCCACTCGTCACAGCGCTTAATGTAAAGAAAGGAACTTCCAACTTGCGAGCGATGATGCTTGCAAGCGTAGTCTTTCCTACTCCAGGAGGTCCCCAGAGGATAAAGCTGTTAACGTGGCCGCTTTCCAACATCTTCCGAAGCACAGCACCAGGTCCAATCAAGTGTTGTTGCCCGATGTAATTGTCGAGCGTCAACGGACGCATTCTTTCTGCTAAAGGTTGCATAACGTTTGCAAAGATACGAAATTAAATCGAGAAACGAACCTAATTATTTAAGAAAAAGTTTCAACCCACAAAACATCACGAGTGATGCCTGAAAACTTAACACGTTAACTTGATAAACTTAACACGTTAAATTGCGAAACTTAACACGTTAACTTTGCAAACTATCCACGTTAACTTTGCGAACTATTCACGGGGCGTTTGAACTTGACACGAATAGAAGCCCAACTTATAGAAGGTGAAGAGTTGTTGGTTGGGGTGTTTCCCAAGCAGATTCTTGCGAATAGATGACTTGGCCAGCCTAAAGAAAAAGCATGTCAAATCAAGCAGACAAAGGCGTTTCAAGCGTATTGCCATCTTGGAAACACGTACATTCTGCTTCTGTTCGGAACTCATCGTTGCAAGAGTTCGAAGGGCTGTCTCAGTCTTTTGAAGATAGTCTTCAGCATCTTCAAGACCGAGATGTGTCAGTTTATTCTCGATATGAAGTACGTTTATGTTGCGTTTCTTCAACTCCAAGCCAAACTGCGTATCCTCATGTCCGTATTGTTTCAGACTTTCATCAAAGCGTATTGATAGAAAAAGATTTCTCTTAATGAGGAAGTTAAACGTGGTAAATTGTGCATAGAGATGCTGACGCCTGTATGATAGGGTGAGCCGCTTCTCTGCAGCAACCTCGTAATCATAACGAAGACGGGCTTCCGGTCGAGGACATTCGGGCAAGTTTCCAGTTCCTCCACACACGACTTGTGACTCATTTGAGGCAGTCATATAGTCGGCAATGAAGTTCTGACTCTTCACTTCTGCATCAGAATCTATGAAGAGAAGCCACTCTCCTTTTGCTTCTTCGGCAAGTCGATTGCGTATCGAAGCTCGCCCAAGATTGTGTTCGGGCCTGTAGATATGTACCCTATCATCTGTAGTTGGCAACTGAATTGCTTCGGCAGAACAATCGTCACCTACAATTATTTCAGCATTCTCGGGCAATTGCTCCAACAATTGTAGCACAAGATGGCTGCAATCGTAATTGTATGTTGGTATGAGAATAGAGAGTTTCATGGGTTAGAATGGCATTCCGACAGCGAAATGGAAGGTAAAGTCACGTTTGAACTTGGGATGGGCAATGGGGAAATGTTGGCGGCTGTCCGTATAAGCAGGGGTAACCGCTTTCATGCCTGCATCGAATCGAAGGATGAAGAAATTAAAGTTAAGTCGCAAGCCGAGACCATATGAAACGGCAATTTGTTTCCAGAATTCATCGAAGCGGAACTGGCCTCCAGGCTGGTCTTTATAGTCCCTAATGGTCCAGATATTACCTGCATCAATGAAGGCTGCGCCGTCGATCTTCCAGAAGAGGTGTGTCCTGTACTCTGCATTCAAGTCGAGTTTAATGTCGCCCGTCTGGTTGATGAAGTCGATTTTACCGTCCGTTCCTTGGAAACTGCCAGGTCCAAGCTCACGAACACTCCAGCCACGAACGCTATTGGCACCGCCGCTGAAGTATCGTTTTTCGTAGGGAAGGATATAAGAATTGCCGTAAGGAAAGGCGATTCCGAGTGCCGCATGAAGTGCCAAGGAATTGTTCTTGTTGATGAGAAAGCTTTTGCAGAAAGCGAAATCGAACTTCGCGTATTGCGCATAAGCGATGTTGAAGAGCGTATATTTCCCTTCCTCATTCTGCTGACTCTTAGCTGCGCTGGTGATTCCATAAAGCAGATTGCCAGCTGTCTCAAGGGCGAGTCGAATGGTGTAGGCGTTCGTTCCGTAGTTTGAGGCTGATGCTCCGAGCGGTCTTGAAGTGTAGGAGAAGTGATAGCTCCAGTTCATGATGAAGAGGTTCTCGTAGTTATACTTCAAGATAGCATTGCGATTCTGCGGGTCGCTCAAGTACTTTTCGCGGAAGGTATCGCTTATCCAAGGCATGAAGACGTAGTCGAGATTCAACAGATCAAAGCGATGCTGATACTGTCTGTTCATGCGATTCCAACGATAACGTAGCGCTCCCGTAAGGACTCGACGATGGAACTCGGGTCGGTCTTGCGAATCAAAGGCCAGATTTATCTCGGTTGTTGCTTGGGCATTACGTCGGAAAGAGGGTCGCAGGAAAGGGAACTTGAAGTCGGGAAACATGAGACCCGCCTCTACACTATACTCGATGAAGTTCTGATCGGCATAGCCACTCAGTCCTTTTATCGCTTCGAAAGCGCCACGAAGTTTGATGTTAAACAGCTCCGAGCCCTTGAAGAGATTCCTGTTCTGGTAAGTAAGGCTGGCTGCAGCACCAAGGTCTCCAGCCGAATTGGTGCCTTCAAGTTCGGCACTAAAAGAATTTCGTTTGTTGGGAGACAACGAGATACTGACATCAAGGGTGTCGCTACCGTCCTTTCTCTCCTCGATGCGAACATTGGAAGCCATAACCGCGCTTAGTCGGGTCATACGCGCATACGTCTCGTGCATGTCTTTTTCCCGATAGAGCCCGCCTGTGCTTATGGCCGTAGCATTCCTGAGAACTTTTGGACGCAGGAAAGGCTTTTCGTCCAGGAAGTCGTAGGTAATGTTCCCGATATGATAGCGATGGTGCGAAAGGTCTGCTGAATCGGCATTTCCCGAGGCTGGCTTCACAATCATTTCGACATCGGCAAGATGTTGGCCAAGCGTGGTGTCCACGCGGAAGTGAACGTAGTCTTTGTTGAACTTATAGTAGCCATTCTCAACGAGCAAGCCGTAGAGCCTGCTTCTTTCGGCATCCAATTCGTTGATGCTATAAGGCTGTCTCTGCTCCGCATTCCGCCCTATCGCTGGTTGATAGTTAAGGCTGTCGAGAATGTGATGCAGCGAATCGTCTTGAACATCAAAGGAGAAGTCGCGAATATGGTAGCGTTCATGAGGGACGATGCGATAGAATATCTTCATCTTGTCCTTCTTAGCTTTCTCCAGCAAAAGCACTTCTGCATTGAGATAGCCTTGGTTGCGGACTGCGAGCTGCATGTTGTTGCAGGCCTGAATGGTGCGTTCGCGGTCGTAGATGACAGGTGCTTCGCCCAAATGACGCAGGAAGCGATTGAAGCGTTTCGTGCTGTCTCTGCCCGAAAGACTGTATATGCCAAGTGGAACATTAAAGATGGAGAACCACTTGCTGTTGGGCCTTTGAGGCATATAGGCCTGCAGTTCTTCGGTTCCCACCTGTTTGCCTTCGCTGCTGATGCTTGTTCCTGTAAGCAGATAGCCGTCTTCAGGAATGAAACGAGACGTGTGGCATCCGCTCAAAAGTATGAGGAAATGCAACAGAAGAACTGGTTTTATGAGTCGTTTTAGCAGATTCACGCTACAAAGATACGACAATTAGTTCATAATTCAACGTTCATAATTCATTATTTTATTATTTTTCGTAACTTTGCAGACAGCAATGAACCATAAACCATGATATCTCGAACTCGTATTAAATGGATTAAGTCTCTGGAGATGCGAAAGTATCGTCTGCAAGAGAAAGCATTTGTAGCCGAAGGTCCTAAGCTTGTGGGCGAACTGCTTCCCTACTCCACTCCTTTATATATTGCAGCCACAAAGGACTGGCTCGACGCGAACCGTCACCTTCTTCGAGCTGTCAAGGAGGTGGACGAGGTGAGTCAAACGGAGTTGGAAAGGGCGAGTCTCTTGCGAACGCCTCAAAGTGTCTTGGCCGTTATGCCCATTCATGAGAGGCGGCTCGACATTTCGTCCTTGCAGAAGAAACTTGTCATAGCGCTGGACAGCGTACAAGACCCGGGCAATCTTGGAACGATTCTTCGCATAGCAGACTGGTTCGGCATTCACGAGGTCTTGTGTTCCGAGGGAACAGCCGACGTTTATAATCCAAAGTGCGTGCAGTCCTGCATGGGAGCTTTGGCGAGGGTCAAGGTCTTTTACTGCAACCTTCCTGAGGTGCTTGGGCAGGTCGAGATGCCTGTCTTCGGCACTTTCCTCGACGGAACAGATATATATAAGGAAGAACTTTCCCAGCAGGGAATCATCGTGATGGGCAACGAAGGGAACGGCATCAGCCAGCCTGTTGCGAAGCTGGTGAACCGTCGTTTGTACGTTCCGAACTACCCAAAAGGTTCACTCACCACAGAGAGTCTCAATGTGGCGGTCGCTACGGGAATCGTTTGTGCTGAGTTCAGGAGGAGATAGCCCTACTCGTCTTCGTCGCTTTCGCTAACATCTTCGATTGAGAGACCTTCCTCTTCGAGGTCTTTCACGTCGGCTTCTGGCGTCAGACTGCTGTAGTAAGTGTCGTCGTTGTCGAGCACATCGTCGTCATTATCCTCGTCGTTATTCAGGTCTTCGGGCAGAGAAATGGGATTGCCGTCTTCGTCGTATTCCCTTTCCGGCAGGTCCATGTGAATCTTCTCGACTGGGTCTTTCTTCTTTGCGAAGATAGCTTCCACCCAAGTTCCCTTGGGTATTTCCAGAACATCGAAGCCCTGTGCCACCTTCTTATCTACGGTGCCGCCTGGAACATGAATGCGGCTTGCGGGAAGTTGGGTAGTGCTTATCTCGAATCCGGTCTCTATAATGTCGCGAATAGCAAGGGCTATAGCATCCCATCCACCGCCGAAGTTGCGGTCGATAAGCTCCAGAAGCATGGCAGTCGAAATGTGACGGATGTTCTCGTAGCTGAGATCAGTGATGCGTTCGATTGCTTTTCTGCGGATAGCCACACAGCCTTTCTCCTCGTTGCAATGTGTCAACTTAGCCCAGCCGCCGTTCTCATATTTGGCAGCCTCGCGCTCGTCTGCAGGATTATAATGTACCACCTCGAAGGCAAGCCTGATGGTGTTGAGCAACTTCATCTCGCTGATGCTAAAGTCCTCACCTTGTCTTTCGCGCTCCCAAGCCTCGGAAATGGCGTATTCATCGAGGTCCCAAACATTGTTTGAATTGAGGTCCAGGATGCTTTCGAGTTTCTTGACGCTCTTCTTCGGAGCCTTCTTTTTGGCGGGTTTCTTCTCTTCTTTCATAGTTCGTTTGCGTTAAATCTGCTGCAAAGATACGAATAAGCGAGCACAATACAAAAGGAAAACGAAAGTTTTTCTTTATATTGTCGAGCAAAAGTAACTTCGACCGAAGGTCAAAGAAACAAAAAAAAATAATAATAACTGATTACAAACAGATAATTTTATACTTGAGCGTTTAAAGATGCCTCTGAAAGCGTCTGCCAACGTGGCACGTTAAGATGCGAAACTTGGCACGCCATCTTTGCAAACTTAACGTGCCATCTTTGGCAACTCGGCACGCCATCTTTGGAATCGTCCAAAGTAGAGATGTGTTTTTATCCATAATGTTTGGTTATTTGCTCGCTTTTATGTACCTTTGCATCATGAATCAATTCGAGCTTATATCTGATTATGTTCCGACGGGAGACCAGCCCGAAGCCATTCAGCAGCTGACGGATGGCATCCGAGAGGGCGTTAAGGCTCAGACGCTTCTGGGCGTGACGGG
>CACXUA010000087.1 GCA_902770725.1 uncultured Bacteroidales bacterium
AATGTTGCATAGTTGTGCAACAAAAAACACAGACTGTACCCCCTACTCCTATAGTCAAGATTATTATTAATAATAATCTTGAAGAATAAATCTAGGGTACACTCCCTTTTAAATGTTAACGATACATGCAACATTAACATTCCTTCAACGTGTCCACATCAATTTATGTCAGGGATTCTGCCGGATTATTATTGTGTTTATGCAGGAAACGGAGAATGTCGTAATTTTTTCACGATTTTGTATCTTTGTATTGTATTATTTTATATCTTTGCATCGGATTAACAACTAAAAACCATGCTAAGATATTTCTTTTCGACACTTCTCTGCTTGACTTGTCTGGCGTGCCTGGCTCAGCCTAAGGTGGTGGCGCATCGTGGCTACTGGACGACTGAGGGGAGTGCTCAGAACTCTATCACTTCGCTGCAGAAAGCGGCTGAGATAGGCTGCTGGGGCAGCGAGTTTGATGTGTGGATGACGGCTGATGGCATCCCTGTCGTGTTTCATGATGCTACGATTGACGGCATCCGCATCGAGGACACGACTTATGCCACGCTGATGAACCATCGGCTGCAAAACGGGGAGTTCATCCCTACTCTGCAGCAATATCTGACAGAAGCGAAGCGCCTCACAAACTGTCGTCTTATTTTTGAGATTAAACAGCACAGGAATGAGAAGCGCGACTGCAGAATCTCGGAGATGTCGGTAGAGCTGGTGAACATGCTGGGACTTGCCGACAGAACGGACTACATCTCGTTCAGCAAGCATGTCTGCAAGCGCATTCACGAACTGGCTCCAAAAGCTAAGGTGGCTTACCTGAACGGCGAGCTCTCGCCAAAAGAAATAAAGGAGCTGGGCTGGACTGGCATCGACTACAACACGAAGGTCTTCGACAAGCATCCCGACTGGCCGCTGGAGGCCAAGAAACTCGGGCTGGAGGTCAATGTGTGGACGGTGGATGGCGAAGAGGCGCTCACGCACTTTGCCCAAATGCCCGGCATAGACATCATCACCACAAATGAGCCGGAAAAGCTTTTGAAAAAAGGTAAAAAGGTAAAAAAGTGAAAAGTTGAAAAGGCTTGAGATGAGTGAATAAAATTCTTCATTCTTCATTCTTAATTCTTAATTCTTCATTTATATATAACATTATGGCTAAGTACAACATCACGGAAAAGTCCGAGAAAGCCAAGAAGGCTGCGTACAGGAACGCTATCACGCCCGCTTTCGTGGAAGAGGTGGCTAGGAAAATCATCACGAAGCTGATGGTCGAGCAGAAGTATCGCGACCCGAACTACTCTGCAAAACTGCTTGCCAAAGACATCGACGTCAATATGCGCCACATCAGCGCCGTCGTCAGTCTGCGCTTCCAGCAGAACTACTCTGCCCTCGTTGCCAGAATGCGCCTCTACGAAGCAAAGTACATGCTGCAGGACAGAAGCTTCGACAACCTGACTGTGGAAGACATTGCCACCAAAGTGGGCTTCACCACTCGCCAAAGCTTCTATGCCGCTTTCTACAAGCTCTGCGGCATAACACCGAAGGAATACAGAGTGGCTAACGGCTTCATCCCAAAAGCAGAACTGCCGCCTCCTCCCAAACCCAAGAAGAAGGGGAAGAAGAGAAAGGGGAAGAAAGTAGAAGTAAGAAGTAAGAGGTAAGAAGTAAGAAGTAAGAGGTAAGAAGTAAGAAGTAAGATGATTGAGCGTTTTGCTGACTTACAGTTGTTGCGATACGAGGTGACGGGCTTTGAGGGCTTGACGCTTCGACAGAAACTGCTTGTCTATTATCTTGCTGAGGCTGCCCTGCTGGGAAGGGACATTCTCTGGGACCAGAACTGCCAATATGGGCTGGAGATACGCAAGACGTTGGAGGACATCTACACCAGCTATGACGGCCCGAAAGACAGCCCCGACTGGCAAGCCTTTGTCGTTTATCTGAAAAGGGTATGGTTCTCGAACGGCATCCATCATCACTACAGTTGCCAAAAGTTCCAGCCCGAGTTCAGCAAAGAGTGGTTCTGTGAGAGACTACGGACTACGGACTACGGACAACAGACAATAGTGGACCTCATCTTCAATCCAGATGTGATGCCAAAGCGCGTCAATCAGGCTGATGGCGAGGACTTGCTGCTCACTTCTTCGTGCAACTACTATGCTGAAGGCATCAGTCAGGCCGAGGCGGAAGCGTTCTATACAGATTTGAAAAGCAAGGTCGATTCGGACAGGCCTCCGATGCTGGGTTTGAACAGTCGTTTGGAGCGCAAAGAGGATGGCTCGCTCTACGAGAATGTCTGGAAGAGCGGAGGCCTTTATGGCAATGCCATCGACCGCATTTGCGAGATGCTGGGCAAGGCTCGAACATATGCCGAGAACGACAAGCAAAAGGCTGTCATAGACAAGTTGGTGGAGTTCTATCGGACTGGAAACTTGAAGACCTTCGACGAATATGCCATCCTTTGGGTGAACGAGACGGAGAGCGAAGTGGATTTCACTAATGGCTTCACCGAAGTCTATGGCGACCCGCTTGGACTGAAGGCAAGCTGGGAGGGCTATGTGAACATCATCGACCACAAAGCAACACTAAGAGCCAAAGCTCTGAGCGACAATGCTGGGTGGTTCGAAGAGCACTCGCCAGTTGATGAGCGTTTCAAGAAGAAGGCGTGTAAGGGCGTGAGTGCGAAGGTCATCAGTGCTGCCATGCTTGGAGGCGACCTCTATCCCAGCAGCGCTATCGGAATAAACCTGCCTAATAGCGATTGGATTCGGGCTGAATACGGCAGCAAGAGTGTCACGATTGCCAACCTGACTCGTGCTTACAATCAGGCTGCAAAAGGTTCGGGAATGCGTGAAGAGTTCGTGATTGACGATGAGACGAGGGCACTTCTGGACAAGTATGGAGATGTTTGCGATGACCTCCACACAGACCTGCATGAGTGTCTTGGGCACGGAAGCGGTCAGTTGTTGCCTGGAGTGGATGCCGATGCTTTGCGCGCTTATGGAAGCACTATCGAGGAAGCAAGAGCAGACCTCTTTGGCCTCTATTATATAGCCGACAAGAAGCTCGTCGAGTTGGGGCTGACTCCGAACGAGGAGGCCTACAAATCGCAGTACTACAGCTACTTAATGAACGGACTGCTGACACAAATGGTTCGCATTGAGGAGGGCCATCAGATTGAGGAGGCACACATGCGAAACAGGGCACTCATCTCAAGATGGACGCTCAAGAACTATCCCGAAGCAGTACAAATCGCCGAAGCAAACGGCAAACATTTTGTCAAAGTTTTTGACTACAATCTGCTCCGAAAAGCTTTTGGCGAATTGCTTGCTGAAGTGCAGCGAATCAAGAGCGAGGGCGATTATGAAGCAGCAAGGCAACTCGTAGAAGAATATGGCATCAAGATTGACGCTGAGCTGCATCATGAAATCCGCGAACGCTACAAGAAACTCGACTTGGCACCCTATAAAGGATTCATCAATCCGAGGTATGAACTCGTCCGAGACAGTGAAGGAAACATCACGGATGTCCTTGTCAAATATGGCGAAGCTTATGATGAACAAATGCTGCGTTATAGTCACGAATACAGGACGTTATGAGATTATGGGTTAGCGGTTAGAGGTTAGAGGTTTATGATTAATGAGATTAAGAAAGAACTTAGGGCAAGTATGAACGGCATTCTCTCTGCCAGGATGAGGGAGGCTGGGATGCCATTCAAACTCATCTTCGGAGTGGAATTGCCCAGGCTGCAAAGTATTGCTCAAGAATTTCCAACGGATGTAGAGCTTGCCAATCAGCTTTGGCAGCAAAATATTCGTGAGACAAGACTCCTTGCCATCATGCTGATGCCAGCAAAAGACTTCACCCAAGAAATGTCAAAAAAATGGGCAGAAACAATGGTGACGGCAGAAGAGGCACAAGTCCTGGCAATGATGCTCTTGCCAAAGGCTGAGCAAGCAAAGGAAATCTGCAAAGCTTGGCTCGAAGAAGGCAAAACCCTTCCAGCCACAAGTGCTTGCCTCTGTTTGCGACATTTACTCGCAAAAGGAGAGGATTTGAGTGCCGAGAAACAAGCCTTCATCAAGTTCAAAGAGCAGGTCAGCAATCCAAATCTGCACCTCAGAAAAGCCATTCAAGCACTCGAAGCTGCTTTCGAAGAATAAATTAATTATTAATTTTGAATTTTGAATTATTAGTTGTACCTTTGCACGCTGGTTATGGATAAGAAGCAAGTACCACTCGCTCCCGTGCACGACAGACTGACGAGCTACATGGAAGAGAAATCCATGCGAAAGACTCCCGAAAGATACGAGATTCTTCGTGTGGCTGAGCTTGCTAACGGCATTTTCAACATCGACGGACTCATGCAACTCATGAAGGAGCATGGCAAGTTCCAGGTCAGCAGAGCCACCATCTTCAACACGATGGAACTGTTCTGCGATGCAGGACTTGTCATCAAGCACCCGCTTGCCACAGCTGCTCATTATGAGATGCGGACTGACACCAATCCGAAGGCTTACATCATCTGCCGCCAGTGCAACACAATAACTAAGGTCTCCACAAGCACAGCGAAACTTGCTCTGCAAAGCCTTCATGTCCGCTATTTTGCCATCGAGGACAAACTGCTTTACATGCATGGCCTTTGCAGAAAATGCCAAGCCAAGAACAGACAAGAGGCCAGAAAAAACAAGAAACTAAGAAAATAAAACATATGACAAAAGGAAAGGTAGATGCTCTTCTGGGCATTGTTTTCGGTGACGAAGGAAAAGGTAAGGTTGTGGATGTATTCACGCCGAGGTATGACATTGTAGCTCGCTTTGCAGGCGGTCCGAATGCCGGGCATACCATCATCTTCGAGGGTAAGAAGTTTGTGCTTCGCAGCATTCCAAGCGGCATCTTTGATGAGGGCAAGCTCAACATCATCGGCAACGGCTGCGTCATTGCTCCCGACCTCTTCATGCAGGAAGCAAAGGAGCTGGAAGAGGCTGGCTATGACCTGAAGAGCCGACTTCACATCAGCAAACGCGCTCACCTCATCCTGCCCACTCACAGAGTGCTGGACCGTGCTTACGAGGCTGCAAAAGGCAAGAACAAAGTGGGCACGACAGGCAAAGGCATTGGCCCCACATATAGCGAGAAAGCCAGCAGAACAGGTCTTCGAGTGGGCGACATCCTTGAGAACTTCCAAGAGAAATACAACACCCTGAAAGCTCGCCACCAGCAGACCCTTCGCGACCTGAACTATACCGATTATGACATCACAGACGAGGAGAAGCTCTGGATGCAAGGTATCGAATACATGCGTCAATTCCCTCTTACCGACACAGAGATTGAGCTTGGCAAAGCCCTTCAGGAAGGCAAGTCCGTGCTTGCCGAAGGTGCTCAGGGCACGATGCTCGACATAGACCACGGAACCTATCCTTACGTCTCTTCCAGCAATACCGTGAGCGGTGGTGTCTGCACTGGTCTTGGTGTGGCTCCAAACAGCATTGGCGAAGTCTTTGGCATCTTCAAGGCTTACTCAACGAGAGTTGGCAGCGGACCTTTCCCCGTTGAACTCTTCGATGAGACAGGCGACAAGATTCGCGAGATAGGACACGAGTATGGAGCTGTGACGGGCAGAAACCGACGCTGTGGATGGCTCGACCTGGTAGCTCTTCGTTATGCCATCATGATAAACGGCGTCACCCAGCTCATCATGATGAAGAGCGACGTGCTCGACGATTTCAAGGAGATTAAGGTCTGCACCAAGTACACCAAGAATGGTGTCGTGACAGACGAAATGCCTTATGACACAGAGGGTTGGGAGGCAGTCTATGAGACCCTTCCAGGCTGGCAAACCGACCTCACACAGATGACAAGCGAAAGCCAGTTCCCCCAAGCTTTGAAGGACTACATCGCCTACATCGAGAAAGCAACGGGAACACCCATCACAATCGTCAGCGTAGGACCGGACAGAGAGCAAACGATTGCGAGGATTAAGGATTAAAGATTAAGGATTAAAGATTGTAAGATGGTTATGCGACGCTTACTTCTCATCCTTTATTCATCACTCTTCACCCTTCACTCTTCACTTCTCCACGCTCAGCTCTACGAGCAAAGTGTGCGTGCAATCGTGGAGGCCTTGGCTGTGGACTCTTTGGATAAAGCCAAAGGAATGATAGAGCAAACTATTCGACTTGACCCGATGCGGAAGTCGAATGCTATTCTATATCAGTTGTACCTCAATCGGGCCTCGCTCTATCTTGGACTGAACAACGACGAGCGAGCTCTTGCCGACTACAACAAGGTGCTGGAAGCTGAGCCTGACAACGAGGAAGCACTCTTCTATCGAGCCTTCATCCATTCGCAAGGCAGGCGATACAAAGAGGCTCGTGCCGACTACAACAACCTGCTGAAACTCAATCCGATGCACGAAGATGCTCGTCTTGGATTAGCCGTGTTGAACAGCAAAGACGGCAGACCCAAGGAGGCTCTGGAGCAGCTCGATGCCCTGATTCGCTTCTACCCTACCCATGCCAAGCACTACCTGGCTCGATGTGGTTTGTATGAGAAGCGAAAGGAATACGAGAAAGCCAAGAAGGACATCGATATGGCTTTCGAACTGGAGCCAAACAGTCCCGATTGTTACCTGACGCGTGCCTCACTCTACTTGGCCATGAAGAAGAAACGCCTTGCCCAGCAAGACTGCCGCACAGCCATCAAACTCGGAGCCACCCCAGAGCAAGTCGCCTCAATACTGGGGGCATTGAAATAAAAGCAAAAGCCTCTCCGCGCAAAGCAGAGGGGCTTTTTTGTTTGTCAGAATAATCCTGACATCAGTCGAGACAACTTCCGCAGAATTTAGAGAGTAAAGAAATCCCCGCCACGGAGAATGCCGCAGCGGGGATTTGTTTGTTGGAGAGAGTTATGATTTACTTAATCAAGACCTTTCTATTTGTTCCATCATTCATGCGGATGATGTTGATGCCCTTTTGCGGAGTGCTGATTTGGCGGCCTAGAAGGTCGTAGCGGGCAGTCTCTGCCGTTGTCTCCGAAGCCTTGACTTCATCGACGGCATCTATATCGTCCTGTGTCAGAGCAACAATTGTGCCGAAGTCGCTCCAGGGTGCAGTCGTGCGGTAAGCTTCTAAGGAACCTTCCGGCACATGGAGTGTGGCAGGGGCAAGCCACTGATCACCAAAGACATAAAGCCCTGTGCTCGGAACATTTTCTGCAAAGCACCAGACATCAGTTATGTTGGAGTCATAATAGAAGGCCATGTTGCCAATGCTGGTCACTCCACTTCCGATGACGACAGAGGTCAGGTTCGTGCAAAAATAGAAAGCAAATCTGCCGATGGTGGTCACGCTGTTGGGGATGGTGACAGAGGTAAGGCCGCTACATTCCTCGAAGGCATAGTCTACTATACCTATCGTACCTTCTGGGAGCGAGATCCTTGTCCCTTCTGGCATATCGCTCTTATACTTGTATGTACAAACAACATTACCTAAATACACTATACCTCTAGGTTGGTTATCAAACCAAGCTGTTTCATAGAAGGCATCTGAGAAGATTTCGGTCAGGCAGTGTGTGACTTCAATGTTGGCAAGGTAGTAGCATCCATAGAAAGCCATTTTGCCGATGCTGGTCACACTCTCGGGGATGGTGACAGAGAGCAGGCTGCAATTCGCGAAGGCATACCAGCCGATGGTGGTCACGCTGTTGGGGATGGTGACTTCGAACAGGCCGTTGGAATTCGCGAAGGCATATTCGCCGATACTTGTCACGCTGTAAGTTTTACCATTGTAGTTAACGGAAGGTGGGATAAAAATACTACCTGAGTAACTGTTATAGGAAGTAGTCTTGTAAGTTACCTCTGCCTCATTTTCTGAAATGAAGTTGTAATAGATGCCATTAATCTGTGCATCATAGGCACTTGCCACCATCGGCAGCAAAGCTACTAATAGAAAAAGATGTCGTTTCATAATGCTTGTTATTTTGGGGGGTATTCTGCTGCAAATATACGGGTAATTATCTAAACTACAAAGGGAAATGGCAAAAATCGCTTTTTCGTGAAAAAAAAATCTTTCCGATTGTTGATAACTTTTTGCGGGAATGCTTGCAGAATTTCGAAAGTCGTAGTAATTTTGCAACCGCTTTTGCTTCCATGAATCATGGCTGCGTGGAGGTGAAAAACACTTGAGTATTAACCACCTA
>CACXUA010000088.1 GCA_902770725.1 uncultured Bacteroidales bacterium
AATCCTTGTCAAGGAGGAAATTCATCTGGATGATGCCTCTTCCGTAAGGCACACTGGCGGAGAAGCCTAATTGGCCTTTTTCCAGGGTATAGCCAATTCCGCAAAAAAGCAACATCAGAATTGAAACAGCTATAATATTCTTCATTTCGAATGCAAAGATATGAAAAAGAAATAATAAGTTAAAATATTCTTATATATTTTGCACATTTATTCCACTTTGGCTTCATCGAAATTACTTTCGCTCGGAAATGAAAAGAAAAACAAGCTTTTCTTTTGCATTTCGCTCGCTTATTCGTAACTTTGCACCCAGAAAACAATTGACGCGATGAAGAAAACGTTATCCATACTGTCACTTCTTTTTATGTTATTGGCTGGAATGCTATCGTCTTGTTCACAGACAGAAACATATGCCGAACAGAAAGACAAGGAACTCAAAGCCGTGAAATCATTCTTGGATCGCGACATCGTGGTGCGAGATGCTGATAATAACATAGTTTGTAATGTAGGTAAGATAGAGACCATCAGCGAGGAACAATTCCTAGCGCAGGATTCCGTCACTGACCTCGCCAAAAACCAGTATGTTCTCTTCCAAAATACAGGCGTATATATGCAAATCGTACGCAAAGGGACTGGAGAGAAACTCGAGAAAGGGAAAACGGCCCGAGTCATCTGCCGATTCGTCGAATTCAACATTCTGGGCGACTCTATCCAACTTCGCAACGATGTCAACTACTGGCATTCAAGCCCCGACATCATGAAAGTCACTAACAACTATGGCACCTTTTCAGCTAACTTCGACACTGAAATAAACGGAGGTGGTGCCATGTACGATAAATACGGCACCACAAGCGTTCCTGCCGGATGGCTCGTGCCATTCTCATACATTCGCATCGGACGTCAAGACAGTCCCGAAGAAGGCATTGCAAAGGTCAGACTCATTGTTCCCCACAGCCAAGGACAAACCAGTGCAGTAAACAATGTCTATCCTTGCTTCTATGAACTCACCTTCCAGAAGATGAGAGACTAATGTCAATTCATAATTATTTATTCATAATTCACAATTTGGCTACGCTAAGAAGTTCGCGAAGGATATAATTATGAATTGTGAATTATGAATTCATTATACCTCCATATTCCTTTCTGTCAGTCACGATGCATCTATTGTGACTTCTACTCCACTACCCTTGGAGAGAAGTTTATGGCTTTGTACGTTAAAGCCCTTGAACGAGAGATGCTTCTGCGCAAAAAAAATATAAAAGGTACGCGCGTACATACTATATATTTAGGAGGCGGAACTCCCAGCCTCCTGCCCGCACATTTACTCCACGAACTCTTCAATGAAATCGACCGACTTTTCACGATAGAAGCTAATGCAGAGGTAACCATCGAAGCCAATCCCGACGACGTTACGCCTGAATGGCTGAGGAGTCTTTCCGGAACGCCTGTCAATCGCATCAGCATGGGGGCACAGACGTTCAATGACAAACTCCTGAGTTTTCTTGGGCGCCGACACAACAGTCAGCAAACCATTGATGCTGTGAAGGCTTGCAAGGAGGCTGGACTGACGAATATCAGCCTCGACCTCATCTATGGACTTCCAGGGCAGTCGTTTGATGATTGGAAACAAGATGTAGAACTTGCCCTGAGCCTCGACATCAAACATCTCAGCGCATATTCACTCTCTTATGAAGAAGGAACGCGGCTCGATACTATGTTGAAGCAAGGACTAGTCAGGGAAGCAGATGAGGAACTATCGAGACAGATGTACGATTACCTGATGTCCGAAACAAGCAAGGCAGGCTTCCTTCATTATGAAATCTCGAATTTTGCCTTGCCCGGGTACCACTCCCGTCACAACAGCAGTTATTGGCAAGGTGTTCCATACCTGGGGCTGGGAGCCGGAGCACATTCCTACGACGGCGAGCGCACGAGACGAGCCAATCTGCCAGACATTAAGGCCTATATTGAAAGTATCGAGGGTCGAGAGCCAAGAGTCGAGGGGCAAGATGTACCACACGAAACAGAGACGCTGAGCGACGAATCCCTCTACAACGAATTCATCATGACTCGCCTCAGAACCTCCGCTGGCATTCCACTCAAAGAGCTCTCCCAAGAAGACCGGGATTATTGTCTTTCGCAAGCAAAACCACATCTGGCACACAACCTTTTACACATCAAAGACGACCATCTCTGCCTCTCAAAAGAAGGCATATTTACCTCGAATGACATCATTAGCGACATGATGAAATAGGAATTTATGTTGTTTAACATATTTGCCCGCCCTTGTCATTACAGGAAATAATAGTAACTTTACGCCCAAAATCTGTATTAATCAACATAAACAATAAACGTCATGAAGACTTACAAGACTAATGAGATTAAGAACATTGCCCTTCTTGGCAATGATGGAGCCGGCAAGACGACCTTGACTGAAACCATGCTCTACGAGGCTGGTGTCATCAAGCGTCGCGGTAGAGTCAGTCAGCACACGACTGTCAGCGACTATTTCCCCGTAGAGCACGAATACGGCTATTCCGTCTTCAGCACCGTTTGCCACGTAGAATGGAACGGCAAGAAGATTAACTTCATCGACTGCCCGGGCAGTGATGACTTCGCAGGTGCTGCAATCACAGCCCTGAATGTTACCGACACAGCTATCCTGCTGCTCAAGGGAGCAGCTGGTGTTGAGGTAGGTACACAAAACCACTTCCGCTACACTGAGAAGTTGGGCAAACCCGTCATCTTCCTCGTTAACCAACTCGACGACGAGAACTGCGACTTCGACCAGCTTCTGGAGCAACTCGTGAGCATCTATGGTCCGAAGGTTGTGCCCATTCAGTATCCTATTGAAACAGGTCCTAACTTCAACTCCCTCATTGATGTGCTTCTCATGAAGAAGTATTCTTGGGGACCCGATGGTGGAGCTCCTACCATTGAAGACATTCCTGCCGACCAAATGGATAAGGCCATGGAAATGCACAAAGCACTCATCGAAGCTGCTGCAGAACACGACGAAACCCTCATGGAGAAGTTCTTCGAGAGCGAAGACCTGACCGAAGATGAGATGCGCGAAGGCATCCGCAAGGGCTTGGCTAGTCGTGGCATGTTCCCTGTCTTCTGCGTAGATGCAGTGAAGGATATGGGCGTGCGTCGCCTCATGGAGTTCCTCGGCAACGTTGTTCCCTTCGTTGACGAAATGCCCAAGGCATTCAACTCTCGTGGCGAAGAAATTGCTCCCGATGCTACAGCTCCGACAAGCCTCTTCTTCTTCAAGACCGCTGTTGAGCCTCATATCGGCGAAGTACAGTACTTCAAGGTGATGAGCGGTACGGTCAAGGAAGGCGATGACCTCACCAACGCCGATCGTGGCAGTAAGGAGCGTATCGCTCAAATGTTTGTCTGCGCTGGCGCTAACCGCATCAAGGTGGAAGAACTTGTGGCTGGCGACATCGGTTGCAGCGTGAAGCTCAAGGATGTCAAGACTGGCAACACCCTCAACGGCAAGGACTGCGACAACAAGTTCAACTTCATCAAATTCCCCAATGCCAAGTACTCTCGTGCCATCCGTGCCGTCAATGAGAGCGAGACCGAGAAGATGATGAACGCTCTTCAGAAGATGCGTGAGGAAGACCCAACATGGCAAATCGAACAGAGCAAGGAACTCCGTCAGATTCTTGTTCACGGTCAGGGCGAGTTCCACCTCCGCACCCTCAAGTGGCGTATGGAGAACAACGAAAAGATTCAGATTGTCTTCGACGAGCCTAAGATTCCTTATCGCGAAACCATTACAAAGGCTGCACGTGCCGACTATCGCCACAAGAAACAATCTGGTGGTGCTGGTCAGTTCGGTGAAGTACATCTCATCGTTGAGCCATACGTAGAGGGCACTCCAACACAGGAAGTCTATCGCTTTGGCGGTCAGGAATTCCGCATCAATGCGAAGAGTGAGGAAACTATCGACCTCGAATGGGGCGGCAAGCTTGTCTTCATCAATAGCGTTGTGGGTGGTGCAATCGATGCACGCTTCATGCCCGCAATCCTGAAGGGCGTGATGCAGCGTATGGAGCAAGGTCCTCTTACGGGCTGCTATGCTCGCGACGTTCGCGTTATCGTTTACGATGGTAAGATGCACCCCGTTGACTCGAACGAACTCTCATTCATGCTTGCTGGTCGTCAGGCCTTTGCTCAAGCCTTCAAGGAGGCTGGTCCAAAGATTCTGGAGCCTATCTACGACGTAGAGGTTCTTGTTCCTAGCGACAAGATGGGTGACGTGATGAGTGACCTGCAGGGACGCCGTGCCATGATTATGGGTATGAGCAGCGAAAGCGGTTACGAGAAGCTTACTGCAAAGGCTCCACTTAAGGAGATGGCAAGCTATAGCACCGCTCTGAGCAGCCTGACTGGTGGACGTGCAAGCTTCAATACGAAGTTCGCAAGCTATGAACTCGTTCCTGCTGATGTTCAGCAAAAGCTCATAGCTGAGTACCAAGCAACACTTAAGGAAGATTAAATTACCATCCTAATTAACGAAATGGTAACTTGAGAAAGACTTAACTCTTAAATAAGTTAAACGTCAGTACGAAAGTGCTGGCGTTTTTCTTTATTCTTTAACATAAATGAATACTTTTGCAATATGAAACGAAGTTACATTTGGCTCATATGCCTTGTTGTTTGCATAGCATTCATCTCGCTGCTTTACTTGCAGGGACGTTATGCTAAGGAAATGATAAGGATGCGACAAGAACAATTCGACGAGAATGTCTGGCGCAGCCTTGACCAGGCATCACGTGAACTGGAGAAGGCCGAAACGTATCGTTATTTGCAAAAAGTGCTTAATCAGCACGACAGCGAAAAGCTGGAAATGGTTCATCCCGACAGTCTTCGCATCACAGATTACATACTGCCGCTAGACACACTTGCACCTAACAGGAGCAACATGTCGCTTGGCTCGCTCACAATGAGCAAGTACAATCGTATGGCAGAAACCATCAGCCAATTGCAGAAGCAAGCTCGTGAGGCTCTCATCTATGAACAAGGCGTGCTCGACGAGGTCATCTTTGCAGTTATGTACACTGCCAGCGAACAGAGGTTTCAGGATCGCCTCAACCCAGCCGTACTTGATGGTTGCCTCAGGAATGCCCTGCAAGCAAACGGCATCACCCTACCCTTCCACTTCATTGTCTATACAAGCGATGGCAGAGAAGTCTATCGATGCGAGGATTATACAGAGGAAGGCATAGACCCAAGCTACCAGCAGGCACTCTTCCGTAGTGATCCGATGGGACAGATGGGCACAGTCGTCATACACTTCCCTGACCAAAAGCAATTCATCCAAGGCGTTGCAAGCTATGTGGCTCCAGCAATGGGCTTTACCATCATTCTGCTCATCACGTCGCTCATCACCATATACCTTGTCGTACGACAGAAGCGCATCAGCGAAATGAAGAATGACTTCGTGCACAACATGACACACGAGTTCAAGACTCCTATCTCGACCATTTCCATCGCTGCGCAGATGCTTGCAGACAAGAGTGTGAACAAGAGCGAAGAAACTTATGAGCGACTTGGCAACGTCATCGACGGCGAAACACGTCGCCTTCGCTATCAGGTAGAGAAAGTCCTGCAGATGAGCCTCTTCGACAACAACAACATAGCATTGAAGATGCAAGAGCTTGATGCTAACGAGATTACAGAGAACGTGGTCGACACCTTCTCGCTGAAGGTAACACAAATCGGTGGTACGCTCGACATGAAGCTCGAAGCCTTCAATCCATTCATCAACGCCGACGAGATGCACTTCACGAATGTCATCTTCAATCTATTGGACAATGCATTCAAGTACCGTCGCGAAGACGTGCCTCTTGCCATTCAGATCCATACCTACAATCAAGGCGAGACACATTTCAGCATCAGCATTTCCGACAACGGCATTGGCATTGGGAAGGACAACTTGAAGCACATCTTCGACAAGTTCTATCGTGTTCATACTGGCGACAAGCACAACGTCAAGGGCTTCGGCCTCGGCTTGGCATACGTTCAAAAGATGGTAGAACTGCAACTCCTGATGATTTAAAAATACAATTTCCT
>CACXUA010000089.1 GCA_902770725.1 uncultured Bacteroidales bacterium
ATCGTACGGATTGATGCGCTCCCTTGCGTCCTGCAGGCTTTTAAAGCGCCTGCCCATTATAAACAATTAAAACTCAAAGAGTTTTACTACTACAAAAAAATATGTGTAAAAAAACGTGCTAATTTTTCGCAATTTGTTTTGTAAATTCAGATTTTTTTCGTACCTTTGTACTCAGAAAACATAAACAGAACAACTATGAAACTCAGAAACCTTTTGGCACTCATCATTCTCTTTGTAGTGGGTTTGCAGTCGATAAAAGCGCAGGAAGCGTATGCTGTCTATACTTCAGAAAACGAGACGCTGACGTTCTACTACGACAATCTGCGCAGTTCGCGTGGAAGTTCATTCTCCCTGAACGCCGGGGCTGACTATCCTGGTTGGACTTCCGCTTATCGCTATTCCCATGTCGTTTTCGATCCATCGTTCGCCGATGCTCGTCCCACCACGACCTACGCGTGGTTTTTTAAAATGGAATATATTGAGTCCATTACAGGCTTGAATTATCTGAACACTAGTGAAGTGACGAATATGAAATACATGTTTGGCAAATGTTGGCATTTGACGAGCCTTGACCTGAGTCACTTCGACACATCGAAGGTAACTGATATGTCAGAAATGTTCAGCAATTGTACTGCTTTGACGAGCCTTGACCTGAGCAATTTCGATACATCGGAGGTGAGGTTCATGAGCTTCATGTTTGATGGTTGTTCCTCCCTCGAGAGTCTTGGCTTAAGCAGTTTCAATACGTCAAATGTGCAAACAATGTATGCGATGTTTAAAGATTGTACTGCTTTGAAAAGTCTTGATCTGCATAACTTCGACACATCAAATGTAACCGAAATGCGGAGTATGTTCCTTTGTTGCAAAAAATTGACCAGTCTTGACCTGAGCAATTTCAACACTTCTAATATAAAAAGTATGAAGATGTTGTTCTCTAATTGCAACAGTTTGAAAAATCTTGACGTAAGTCATTTCGACACATCAAATGTAACCGATATGAACTGCATGTTCAAACACTGCGAAAGTTTGACGAGCCTTGACCTGAGCAATTTCAATACTTCCCAAGTAACAGATATGTCTGAAATGTTTTCTGATTGCCAATCCTTGACGAGCCTTGACCTGAGCAATTTCAATACTTCTAATGTAACAGGAATGTACGGGATGTTCTATGATTGCCGCGATTTGACAACAATTTACGTGAGCGATGGGTGGACCACTGAAAATGTGAATTCTTTTAATGTGCAGATGTTTCTAAATTGCTTCAGTCTCGTTGGCGGTGAATTGACGATGTACGATCCCAACCATATTGATATGTCCTATGCTCATGTTGACGGCGGTCCGGACTATCCTGGCTATTTTTCCTATTGCGACTTTGCGGTAAATGGCATACAATACAGAAACATTGGTAATAACAATGTCAAGGTGATTCGTAACGGCAGCACAGGCTACAGTGGTAAAATCATCATCCCCTCGAAAGTAGAGCGGAATGAAATAACCTATAATGTGGTTGCCATCGATGAATCTGCTTTCCGTAATTGTACAGGACTGACGGAAGTCTCCATTCCCAATAGCGTAACAGAGATTGGCGAATATGCCTTCAATGGGTGTACGTCTTTGCGGAAAATAACTTGCGGCGCTCCAGAACCTCCTACTATCTATGGCAATACCTTCTCGAGTTACAATGCGACTCTTATCGTTCCAAGCTTCTGCAAGCCAGATTATCAGAATGCTGATTATTGGAAGAACTTCTTTATTGAGGAATTAGCTCAAAGCGACTTCGAATATGGCGGTATTTATTACAAGGATATGGGAGGGCGTTGTTCTGCAGCCGTGACCTACAGAGACTCCGACTACGGCACTTATAGCGGAGATGTGGTTATACCAGAAGAAGTGGAGAATGCGAACGACGGCTGGTACTAACTCCTTCGTAGAGTTCCCAACCTCCTCGTCCATCACTTGCCTGGCAAAGAATCCTCCAACGGTTTCTCCCTATGCATTCGGCCCAGGCATAGCAGACATGACGCTCTATGTCAGGAAGGGTTGCAAGGCAGCTTACGAGGCTGCAAACTACTGGAAGAACTTCGGCAAAATCGAGGAGTTGCCCTATCATTTCAAAGTTGGAAAAGTATACTATCAGGTTACAGGCGAGAACACGGTTAGCGTGGTGAATCGAGATGCGAACTACTACACTTATTGGAGTCAGGTCACGATTCCTGCAACTGTGACATACGAGGGCATTACCTATACCGTCACCAAGATAGCTAATTTGGCCTTCTTCAAGTGTCCTGAACTGATACGCGTCATTATGCCTTCCACAATCACCTCAATCGGCAACCGCAGCTTCAAGGATTGTACTCGCCTGACAAACATCACACTGCCTGAGAACTTGCAGAGCATTGGCGTCTATGCTTTCGATGGCTGTACGGCTTTGACCGACATCACCTGCCTGTCAGAAGAGCCACCTTCGATAGACTACACCACCTTTACAGAAAGCCACTATCAAGGTGCAAACCTCTATGTTCCGAGTGGTTGCAAGAGTGCTTACAGGTTTGCCAATGTGTGGGAACTCTTCAGCGACGTCTTCGAACTGCCTGCCAAGAACAAGAAGGGCGACACGAACCTGGATGGCGTTATCGACATTGCCGATGTGGTGGCAGTACTGAATGCCATGGCTAACGACCTGGACGACGAGCAATTCAAAGTCAATGACGACGACGTAGTCGATATTGCCGATGTAGTGGCCGTCCTGAACCTCATGGCACAGCAGTAAGGAATGAGAGAATAAGAAGACTATAATAATATAATAAGCCCCACCGATGAACTGGTCGGTGGGGCTTACTGTTGTTACTTGATAATGACCTTGCGGCCATCTTTTATGTAGATTCCTTTGACTGGATGCTCGACTCTGCGACCACTAAGGTCGAACCATTCGCCATTCGACGATTTATCACTTTCGATTTCATCAATAGCTGTTGAACCATCGCTGGAAGGTGCCGCTCCAAGATATTCGGCATGAACGGTCTCGCGAAAGACATCGACACGAATGTGATAGTAACCCTCTTGGCGTACGTTCCATTTGTTGTCGCCGATGCCTCCTGTAAGCAATTGAGTGCTCCCAAGGATGTCTTCATCTTGCGAGAAAGGATGCAAGGCTTTTGGCTCCCAAGCATTCTGACCGAGGAACTTGAAGCGACGTGGCTCGCCAAACTCTGGGCGTTCCTTCAGTTCGCCTGTCCAATCCCAAGCACAGACTTCATCTTCGTCACGAGTGAATGGCAGGAAGGTGTAGGTCACCCATCCGCATTCTGTTGCTCCGCCCACGATGAAGAGTTCGTTCCAAGGACGGAAGAGTTCGCCCGTCAGGGTCTTGGCATTGATGTCGATGGTTATGCGATATACGTCTTCAGTGAGTGGCACAATCCAACGGCTTGCCAACGAGTCGCGTGCTGTGGTGAGGGTAAACGTTATCGGACCAGTAACGGCATAGGCATCTTCGTAGGTAGGTTTGATATAGCGAATGCCAATAGCCGTCGGAACGTCTTTGTTGCAGAAATACAATGTGCCACCTTCGATAAGACGACCCGTGTATTTGAATTGATTGTTGGGGAAAGGCGTCAGCTCTTGAACACCTCCAGGCACAGCAGTTCCGATAGCCCAGATGTGGGACATGTCCTGAGCAAATGAAAGAATGAAGGAATGAAAGAATGAAAGGATGAGCAAGAGGCGTTTCATGGCTTGTAGGGGATTATGATTTTCTTTCCGTTCTGAATGTAAATGCCAGACCATTTACCATTTATCATTTGTCGGCCACTCAAGTCAAAGGCCTCATTATTCATTTTTAATTTTTCATTTTTAATTTCCTTGATGCCGGTCTCTTTATCCTTGAAGTTGATGACAATGGTCTCTGAGCAAGGACGAGTGGAAACATTGACTGTCAGGCGTTGTGACGCTTCGTCGTAGGTCCAGTTGCTTGCTGCCTCTCCATCGACGTTGACGTCGGTAGGCTCTTCAATCGAGAAGAAAACGACTTGCCAGGCTCGCTCTTGAGGCATTCCAATATAACTGCCCTGACGAGGATAGATGGTCAGCGTTACGCCTTCGGATGATTGCGTTTGCGTGAAGAGTGTCGTGGCGAATTCTCCATCCTTATAAGCCTCGCTGTCGCCTTGGTCCTCATAAAGTGTGCCTTCGCCGTCGGCACCAGGGATAACCCAAAGCACGAGGGAAGACGGTTCGGCCTTCAGATGCGAAAGAGGACCGAAAGCATTCTGTTGCGGCAAACATCGTACCAATAGCCATTTGGAAGCCAAGTCTTGCGCTCGCTTGTTCCGTCGCTTAACGAGGGCGTCGATATGGGCGAAACGAGGATATCGTTACCAAAGAGATACTCGTCTTCGACCGTATAAGCTTTATTCTCTTCAGGCCATTCGTAATAGAGCGGTCGGCAAATAGAGACGCCAGTGTCATAAGCCTCGCGAGCCGCAGTATATATATAAGGTACAAGGGTATAACGAAGCTTGAAGGCTTCCCTTTGGAGGTCGAGGTTCGAGAACTTCCAGATGCGACGCTCGCAACCGCTTTGGCTGGAGCCATGTGTGCGGAAGATGGGTTGGAAGACACAGAACTGCATCCACCTCAACACGAGTTCTGGGTCAGTACTGATGTTGTTGGGTTGCAAGTATCCACCTCCATCGTGCCCCCAATAGCCGAAGCAGACATTGGCAGCAGTTGCTGTGACGTAGCTCTCGAATTGTAAGGTTCCATATGTTGCAAAGGTGTCGCCAGAAAAGCCGATAGGATAACGATGGCTTCCCATGCCTCCCCAACGATGGAAGATGACGGGACGACGGTCTGTTCTGTTCAGCCTCATGTCGTTGTAGAAGACATGATTGAGCCAGAACGTCTGCCCAAGACCGGCAATGTAGCTGCTCGTCAGGTCTTGCTGCCAGTCGAGCCACCAGAAGTCCACGCCTTGACGTTCCCTGACGCGCATCAGGTTCTTGAAAAAGGAACGATAGAATGTGGAGTCTTCCAACTGCCAAGGGATGGTTGTGACGCTTGCATCGAGTCCCATGTCATTACGGATCTTGGCGAAGTTCTCGTCGCTGGAACCTATGCCGTCGGCAGGATGAAGGTTGAGGGCCGTCTTGGTGTTGTGGGTATGCATCCAACTCATTAGCGAAGCTGGACTGGGAAAGAGCGACTTGTTCCAAGTCCAACCCGTCCATGAGTTCTGGTGCCAGTCACAGTCAATCATCAAGACATCATGTGGCACATCGTAGTTCTCCATGTCTCTAATGAGCTGCTGGATGTCGGTTTGCGAGTAAGCCTGATACTTGCTATACCAATAACCAAACATGTATTTTGGTGGCAAAGGCTGTCGGCCAGCAATACGAACATAGTCGCCCAAAGCGTCTTTATACTGATGTCCATAGCCGAAGAAGTACCAGTCGATAGCGTTGGCATCGAGAGGCGTACCGACCCAAGGAATGCCGTCCACCACTTTATCGAAGGGGAAAGAGTATCGTCCTTGCCTGGATACCAAAGGATTTGGCGTCCGTTCATCTGGAACGTTATGCCAAGAACCGTGCTGTTCTTGTGTTGCTTTTGGATTCTGGAACCAATCTTATAGCGCAAGGTCAACGAATCCGTACGAATCACGAGATAGCCATCCTCTTCCGTCGTTGTGAAGGCAGGTACAGGCAAATTTCGATTGACGACAGCAAAGGTGGCACGGTCTTCGAAGAGACTCGTGGTGCTGTATTGAATGCGAATAAGTCTTGGCGTCAGGATGGTGAAGCGAGCCCTTCCGCTCGTCACAACAGCCCCTTCCTGAGCCAGAGGATTCCATTCCTCTCCTGCATAAATATATAAGGTAGAGAGGAGAAGAAAGTAGAGAAGGCTACTCCATCGTGCCTTCAATGGTGAGGCGAACCACTTCGTTGACTGCATTGGAGCGAATGGTGATGGTCTTCTGGAAATGACCTGGGAACTTGTCTGTGCCGTCGTAGGTCACATCGATAACGCCCTTCTCGCCTGGCTTAATGGGTTCCTTTGTATATGTTGGAATGGTGCAGCCGCAGCTGGCAAAAGCCTGATGAATGATGAGCGGAGCCGTTCCAGTATTTGTGAAGGGGAAGGAGCAACGTACAACTGGCTCGTTCTTCGAGAACTTACCAAAGTCATAACGAAGGGTATCGAAGGTTATCTCAGCATAGTTCTCAGCCTTTGTTTTAGCGACGGCCTTCACTTCGCTGACGTTTACTTTCTGTTTCAGGGTTTGTGCTTCTGCTTGGAGCAAGGTGCATGGAGCAAGAAGCAAAAGGAGAAGAATCTTTTTCATCATTCTGTTGTTTTGTTCACATTTTGCTTTGCAAAGATATGAAATAATTCACAATTCGTAATTCATAATTCATAATAATTCGCAATAATGTGCGTTTTTTGACATTTATTTTGTACTTTTGCAGGTCAGAAAGGCAAGAAAAGAAATGGAGCAAATCATTCTTGGCATAGACCCAGGCACGAGTATTATGGGTTATGGCGTGCTTCGTATTGACGGGAAGAAGGCAGAAATGCTTGCTATGGGAGTAATTGACCTTCGCAAGTTTGCTGACCCTTACCTGAAGCTCGGTCATATCTACGAACGTGTTTGCAGCATCATCGAGGGCTATCTGCCTGATTGTATGGCTATTGAGGCACCTTTCTTTGGCAAGAACATCCAGAGTATGCTGAAGTTGGGACGTGCTCAGGGGGTAGCCATTGCTGCAGCCATCCAGCGTCAAGTGCCAATTACGGAGTATGCGCCTTCAAAGATTAAGATGGCGATTACAGGTAACGGAAATGCCAGCAAGGAGCAGGTTGCCGATATGCTCCGCAGGATGCTTCATGTCGATAAGGAGGAGATGGGCAAGTTCCTCGACGCCTCCGATGCCCTTGGTGCTGCTTATTGCCACTTCCTGCAAATGGGAAAGCCTGAGAGCGACCACAAGTATCGAGGCTGGGCAGATTTTGTGAGAAAGAATAAGGATAGAGTCAATGATTAGGATAACGAACGGAGTTGCTCGCCATCCGCTTTGGAGAATGGCTGAGCCTATCAACCTGCACATTGAGAAAGGCGAGCAGATTGCCATTGTCGGCGATAATGCTGCAGGTAAATCGCGACTTGTAGAGGTCTTGACTGGCCATTATCCTTTGCTCCTGAACGAGGTGCAATACGACTTCTCGCCTAGCCAATCGCATCTCGTCAGCGACAGCCTGAAGTACATTTCCTTTCGAGATTCCTATGGCGAACAAGATGGAACTTACTATTATCAGCAGCGCTGGAATCAGCACGATATCGCTGATGATATGCCGACAGTAGGTCAACTGCTCAAAAGTAATTCCTACACCCAGTTATTCCACCTTGACGAGCTTGCTGACAAATACATTATCTCCCTCAGTTCTGGCGAGTTACGTAAGTTCCAAATGGCTAAGGCACTTGCCACAAGCCCTCGCATTCTCATCCTTGACAACCCGTTTATCGGACTTGATGCTGAGGCCAGAAAAGACTTCCGCGACTTGCTCGAGGTGCTGACGAAAGAAGCGAAAATGCTTGTTATCCTTGTTTTGAGCAAGCGCGACGATATCCCAGATTTCATCACGCATGTCCTTCCTGTAGAGGGTTTGCGCTTGCTTCCGAAGATGACTCTCGCGGAATATCGTAAGCAATATGCTGCGATTCCTCGTCCCAAGCTGAGCGACGACATCAAGACTTGGATTACAAACCTGCCCGTTCGAGACCTCAAAGAGACGGACTTCTATCCCCACGACGGCGGAGAGATACTGCGTTTCCGTGATGTGAGCATCAAGTATGGGAATCGAACGATACTACAGCCACTCGACTGGACTGTTCATGAAGGCGAGAGATGGGCGCTGAGCGGACCAAACGGCTCAGGCAAGAGCACCTTGCTAAGTTTGGTTTGTGCTGACAATCCCCAAGCTTATGCCTGCAATATCGAACTCTTCGGACATAGAAGAGGTACTGGTGAAAGCATCTGGCAAATCAAAAAACACATTGGTTATGTCAGCCCTGAGATGCATCGAGCTTACCTTAAAGACATTCCTGCTATCGATGTGGTAGCTAGCGGGTTGAGCGACTCGGTAGGACTTTATGTTCGTCCTAAGCCAGAGCAGAAGCAAGTGAGCCTCGATTGGATGCATGTCTTCGGCATAGAAGATGTGGCAGACCGATCGTTCCTGCAGCTCAGCAGTGGTGAACAGCGCCTCTGTCTTTTGGCTCGAGCCTTTGTGAAAGATCCAGAGTTGCTCATCCTCGACGAACCTCTTCACGGCCTTGATGACAAGAACCGGCAGCTTGTCCGGCAAATCATCAAGTGCTTCTGTCAGCGGCCTCACAAGACGCTGGTTATGGTTACGCACTATCAGGAAGAACTTCCAGACTGCATTACCCACAGACTCACACTATAGACGAGTGAGACGCTATATAGATGATTGAACATCCCTCCTGCCTATCTAAAAAAACTATCCACGTTAACTTCGTCAACTATCCACGTTAACTTCGCCAACTATCCACGTTAACTTTGCCAATTATCCACGTTAACTTTGCTCATTACACGTGTGGGGGTTAAAGAGTACTCAGCCCTCGTCTATGAAACTTTTTTGCTGAAAAGTTTGGAGTGAATGCAAATAAATGCTAACTTTGCACGAAGAAGAACCTAATGTTTAACCCTTAAAACTTTACTTTTCTATGAAAAAGTACATTGCTGAATGTCTCGGTACATTCGTACTGACGTTCCTCGGTTGCGGTGCAGCCGTGAGTCTTGGTTGTGGAACTCCTGAAGGTGGCATCGCTGCTGTTGTCGGCACCGCCATTGCCTTCGGTCTCTCCGTAGTTGCTATGGCCTACACCAGGACTGCTTCGGCTACATGTGCGGACAGGTCATCGGTGCCATCATCGCAGGTGCTGCTCTGTTCTATCTCTATCCTGGTTCAGGACTTGGTGCCAACGGCATCGGCGCTGGTTGCAACGGATGCTGGTGCGTGGCTCTTGCTGCTGAGATTATCCTGACGGCTCTCTTTGTGCTCGTTGTGCTTGGCTCTACACACAAGACGAACGGCGCTACCAACAACTTCGCAGGTTTGGCCATCGGTCTCTCTCTGATTCTCATCCACTTGGTAGGCATCTACTTCACCGGCACAAGCGTGAACCCCGCTCGTTCTATCGGTCCCGCTATCTTTGCTGGTGGCGACGCACTTGCTAACCTCTGGATCTTCATCGTAGGTCCCTTCGTTGGTGCCCTCGTTGCTGCTATCCTCTGGAAGATTGTCGAGCCAAAGGAAAAGTAATATACACATTATTTATATAATTTAAGAAACCGCCTGCGTGAGAAGCGTGGGCGGTTTCTTGAATGCTTTAGCATCAAGGCGCGCTGTTAAGGCGCGGAGCTATGAAATATGGAATACATGTCTCAGGAAGGCTACGACAAGATTGTAGCCGAGTTGCATCAGCTTGAAACGGTGGAGCTGCCACGGGTGAAGGACGCCATCTCGGAGGCTCGCGACAAGGGCGACCTCAGCGAGAACTTCGAATATCATGCCGCGAAACGAGAGCAAGGCAAACTGCTCGGAAGGATTCGTTTCCTGCAACGCGTGCTGGAGTTTGCCAGAGTGATAGACACATCGAAGCTCCGCAGCGACGGCATCGGACTGCTGAACAAGGTGGAGATGACGAACCTCGGCACTGGCGCGAAGATGACCTACACAATTGTCAGCCCGCACGAAGCAAACATGGCTGAGGGCAAGCTCTCCATCAAGTCGCCCATCGCACAGGCGCTCCTGGGCAAGAACGAAGGCGATGTGGTGGAAGTCCGCGTCCCCGTCGGCACCTTAAAACTCCGCGTCGAAAGCTTCACGCGGTGAACGCTTTCCTGCTTCGCGTGTTTGCAATAATGAAGGCCTTTGAAAAAATGAATTAATGAAAGAATGAAACAATGAAAAGGACAATCATTATTACAGCAGCAATCATTTATTGCACATTTGCCTCTGCACAGAAGGCAGAGACCATAGAATCGTTCATAAGTACAAGCCACGAGCCAGAATGGTATGCCCGGCAGATTGAGGCGTGGCAGAAGAAGGTAGATGCCGACTCGAAAGACGAATGGGCTTGGCGAAACCTGTTCCGAGCCACGAACTATCACGAGATGTTCACTACGGGCTATGGCGACGAGGACAAATCTCCGTCGGCAGCCATCATTCAGAAGATGGAGAAGGCCATCCCCGACAGCTACGCGCTGAACCTCTGCAAGGGACGATACTGCCTGCGCTCCGATTCGGCTGCCATGCGGGGCGACAACATCTATCGCGCCATCGAACTGATGCCCGAAGAGGTCTGTGCCGAGGACGTCGACTACCTGGCTTGCCGTCTATGGAGCATCGACCCAGAGAACCAGAAAGTCGGCGAACTCTTCCGCCAAGCGTACCGCATGAGGTACTACCCTACCCGCATCATGCACTACAACTTGAACATGCTGCGGAGCATGCAACCCGGGGCTTTGTACTTTGCCAACGGCGATGTTCTGCTTGGTCCGATGAAGATGATGCAGGAGGCCTTGGAGGAAAGGACGGACGTAACCGTCGTTCCCATCTCATACTTTCACTCCCCAAACTACCTGCAGGCGCTCTTCCGCAAGCTTGGCATCAAGCCTAAGACCTTCGACGTGCAGGACTACGGGAACCAGTTTGGCGAGGACTGGTACAAGCACTTCGAGGCAGACATCATCATGTATCTGATAAAGGAGAGCAAGCGGCCGACCTACTTCTCGACCGACATCCTTTCGCAAACCATCCTTGACAAGGACAGCATCTACAACGAGGGACTTCTGCTCAAGTACAGCCCCAGGAAGTATGACAACTTCGCCGTCGCTATGCACAATGTCAGAGAGGTCTATCATCTGGAATACTTGGCTGAGCCTGACCTTGTCTATGACTCGTGGGTAACGAGCCAGCAGCTCGACTTGAACCACGTGACACTCCTCTCTCATCTTGTGTCGAAGTTCAGAAAGAAGGGCGAAGTCGAGCAGGCAGACCGCTTGCATGACATCCTTGGCAAGTGCATCGAGCGTTGCCAACTCTTTGACCATCCCGATGCGAAAGCCGCCATCATAGAGAAGTTCAAGAAAGACACAGAAGAAAAGGAATGAGCATTCACCTGTTTCATAAGCCACTCGCCTCGCTTACGGACGATGAGCTGATGCTGCAGGTGAGCAGCAAGGACGACGATAGAGCTTACGGCGAGCTTTATCGTCGCCATGCGCGGCGGCTCATGGGATTCTTCTATAGACAACTGGACAAGGACGAAGCCGCAGCAGCCGACCTCGTGCAGGATGCGTTCCTTCGCCTTTGGACGTCGCGCAAAAAGTTCGGCGGCACGGGATTCCGCACTTGGCTCTTCACCATCAGCTTCAACCTCCTGCGCAACCACTATCGGCATGACGAGATTCGGAAGCAGTACGAGCTGTACTCTAGCAAACAACAGGAAGTGGCTGCCGACGCGCATATCATCGAGCAGATAGACAGCCGAGCCTTCGACCTCGCCTTGCAAAGGGAACTGGAGAAGCTGCCTCCGGAAGGGCGACTGCTCTTCTCGCTCAGGTTCGAAGAAGAGCTGACCGTGCCTCAGATAGCCGAGGTGATGGCTGTTCCCGAAGGAACCATCAAGTCGCGGCTCCACGCATTAACGCAAACACTCAAGCAAAAACTTAACCCAACATGATACAGTTTGAAGACAAACTCCGCGAGTCGGCACAACAGTTTGCCACTCGCGACAACCAAAGATTGCACGTTCCCGATAGTCCGCTTGCACAGAAGCGCAGCTATTGGGGCTGGGCGGCGACACCGGCTGCAGCTGTTGCGGGCATCGTCCTCGGCATGTCGATGAATCTCTTCCTCGCAGGCGAACCGGAAGTTCGTATTGTGGAAAACACCGATACGGTCTGCATCGAGCGTCCCGTCCTCGACACCATCTATGTTACGCAAGTCGTGGAGAAAGTGAAGGTGGTAGAAGCATCTCAGCAGACAGCAGAGAGAAACAAACAAGCCTCGGAAGAGGAAGACACAGCCGCCTGCACATCCGTCCAATGCGACGGCATCAACTATGCTGTGCTGGCGCTGAATTGATGAATCGTTCCACAGCATGAGCTACGCCGTCGCGGTCGTTGCTGTCCGTAACGAAGCTGGCTGCCTGCTTGACGGGTCGCTTGGCGTTGCGCGTAGCACAGGAAATGCCAGCCAAGCGCATCATGCCGAGGTCGTTGTAGCCATCGCCGCAACAGAGCAACTCGTCTGTCTTGCCGTTTAACGCTTTGAGAAGTTGGCTAAGGGCATCGGCTTTGTCGATGCCTTTTGGCATTATCTCAAGCAAGAAACTCTCGCTTCGGCAGATGCTGAAGCTTGCCTCAAACTGGTTCTGCAGCCTCCGCTCCAAATGCCAGAGCTTGCGAGGCGCGCCAGTGACGAGGCATTTGTGCTGCGGTTCCGTGATGGTCTCGATGAAGTTGTCTGTTTCGAGCAAAGGCATCTTGTTGGCGCGAGCTATGTACAACGTCTTTTCGTCGGGCTTGCCCTGAATGACGATGCTGTTGCCCTTGTAGCCATGAATATGGAAGTCCTCACCTACGGCTGCAACAAGCTGAGGAATGATGCTGAGCGGAATGACTTGCTCGTTGAGGGCTTTCCCTTTGGCACAATCCCAGACGAGGCTGCCGTTGAAGGAAATGATGAAGCCGCGATGCTTCTGCAATTCGAGCTGTTCGGCAAAAGGAAGAATGCTATAAAGCGGACGACCGCTGGCAAGAATGACGGTTAACCCTTGCTGCTGTGCCTCAACAAGAACCCTTTGAGTATAAGGAGTTATGGTTTTGCTTGTGGTGAGCAAAGTGCCATCGAGGTCTGCAGCAAGGAAGCGAATCATTCGTCTTGAAGCTTAAGGATGAGTGTCGTAGCACCAATCGTGATGACAGAACCGTCTTGCAGGCGGATGCGATCCTGGTCACGAAGTATCTCGTTCATGTAGAAGGTGCCTGTGCCTGATGGAGCATCACGAAGAATGTACTGCAACTGGCCATCCTTGCCTCGCTGCACGCGGATGATGCAATGGCGCGTGTCAACGCTTGGATCGACAGTCTCGATGGGTTTATTGATGTTGGTGCCGTGAACGTAACGGCCAAAGACATTATCACCCATCTCAAGCGGAATCTCCTGACGATAGTGGAAGGCATTCTCGACGACGATGACGGACCCTACAGACCCTCCCAAACCCTCCCTTAAAGGGAGGGCTTCCTTCGCGGAAAGCTCGCCTGCTTTCTCCCCCTTTAAGGGGGAGTTCGAACTGCTTATTGCACTGGCTGCAAACGAAGACGAGACGCTGACCTGGTTGGTAGCGCGTCTCGTCGAATACTGTATAGCTGTTGCACTTGGGGCAACGAACCTTCTTCATTAAGTTGAAAAGTTAAAGGGTTAAGGGAATGAAAGGTTAAGGCTCGATGGGCGTCACTTCGCCTTTCAGGTGAAGAGGCCAACCGTTTGAGAAGTCCTTGCAATCGGCCTTGCATTCACGAATCTTCTGATAGACTTCATCTTCCGAAGCAAAGCCAGGAATGATGACGCGCACCATTGTTCCTGTCTTGCAAGCCTGTGCATTGTAGCCCAATTCCTGAAGCTTGGCGGCATAAGTCAAGGCACGCTTCTCGCTGATAGCACTTGCCAGAACTATTACATAATCCTTCGGAGCAACTTGAACCGGCTCAGCCTTTGGTTCTTCCTTAACGATGGGTTGTGCTTCAACAGCCTTTGGCTCAGGCTTTACTGAGGGCAGGAACTTCGTAGCAAAGAACATCTCGGCTTGCTGACTTACGCCAGAAGTGATGGACTTCCCGAATGGAGAGGTGATGGCAAAGAAGAGCAGGATGGAGGCAGCAACGGCAGAAGCGTAGTTGAAGGCCTTGCGATTGATACGGATAGTAATCGTGTCGCGGTCAGCTTGGATGCTGGTCAGCTTCACCTTGCCTGCTGCTTGTTTCTTAGCTCGCTGCTGGCGAACCTCATGGCTCAGCTTGGCGAAGGGAACTGCATCAAGCCCATAATAGGCAGGCGATGCTATGCCGGACTGCTGAGGCACGAAGCCAATCTCGCCACTTTCCGCATCACAGAGCAGATAGCCCATGCTGCCGAAGGAGACACTACCCTCTTCGTCGAGCCTTTGGATAAGCTCATCGATGTACTCAATACACATCATTCGCGTCTCTTGGCGCGAGAGGTTGTGCATCTTTGAAAGCGAAGCGATGAAGTCTTCACCAGTTTCCTGTTCGTTCCATTTGAAGGAAACAGTGCGATAAGGAGGCAGGAATATGCCTTCCTCATCCACTCTGTGGCTGCTCATCTCCTTGACGATGAAGGTTCCCAACTGCGGAACGCTGACTTCGTCGTGATGGAGAAGCAGGTACTCAATATGTGTTGAAAGTTCTATCATGCCGACAAAGGTACGACTTTCCATTGAGAGCCGCAAACTTTTCGGCAAGAAGTTATCAACAATTTTTCAACAAAAACTTTAATCCTCAGCCTCTTTTGAAGCCTTAATTTGCTCAGCTACATCGGGTTTTACCTTGTAGCGTTTATTCAAACCTTTAACGATATCGTTTGTGATGTTATACTTGGGATTTGCAATCAAAAGGTTGTCTCCGGCCTTAACCATCACGTAATCGTACTTCTTCGTCTTGTTGTATTTCTTCAAGAAAGACTGAATGCTGTCGCGAGCCTCCTCGTTGATGCGAGCCTGTTCCATCGCGAACTCGTTCTGCAGACGGTCGGCCAACTCTGCGAGGTCGCGCTGTTCTTTCTCGATAGAAGCCTGGGCGCGCTCCAACTCATCGCGAGTCGTGAACTCATTGCTCTCGTACTTCTTCTGCACAGACGCAGCATGACTTTCCAGAGCACGCTGCTTCTGAGCGAGCGTCTTCTGGATGTTGTTACCCTTTCGGGTAAGCACCTCGCTATAGTCCTTGTAGAGCTGATACTGACTCATCAGCGTGTCGAGTTCGACATAGGCAATCTTAAGGCCCGTAGTCTCAACAGGCTGAGCAGTTTCAACAGTTGTTTCCTCTTCGTTCTTAGAGCCGCAAGCAGCGAAGAACACAGTAGCACCCACAAGGGCCGCATAAGTAAGATACTTCTTCATAATTTGATGATACATTATTTATTTGCCCACAAAGGTACGGTATTTAATCCACAATTCATCATTCGCCACTCATAAAAAAACTTAATTGTGCAAAAGTATGCGAATACAGACGTTTGACAAAATGCTGCAAAATACGCCATTCTGCTTACTTCTTGATTTTAGGAAAACCTCTCAGAATTGTTTAAAAGTCCCCAATCCATACTTAGAGTCATTTTTTAAAAAGAAGGGCTTAAATTGAATGCACACTGACAATCAGCAGGTTACAAACCGAGAAGAAAAGAGAAACATGCCAGAATGACAACTCCACTTAGCAAAAACGGGGCTTTTTACTGTGTTTCGAGCCAATTTCTATAGTGGAGTTTCATTCAACGAGGGCAGTTTAGTTTGCAAACTTAGCGTGTCGAATTTACAATTATCCTATGGCGTGTTGAGAAACGCTCCGTGTTAAAATGGCAAATTCGACGTGTTTTGGCCCATTTTCCGACCTGTCGAATTTTGACACTTTGGTAGAGGAAGTATAAATTTAATTACTTTTTGTCAATCCTTTCCTTGGCATGAACCTTTTGTCGCCGCTCAATTGCATCCATGCTTTGGACGCAATGAATGCCCCTGTCTCTCATCGCCTTGCTGCCACCAATATGGGTGCTACCGAACTTACTTCCAGGTTTCAGGAGCATCTTAATACACAAAAAAAGCACAGATATGCCAACAATTCCGAGGGTAATGAGTAATAATTTCAACATTATTCTATATATTTGCTGCAAAGATACAATAAAAAGCGGTAATTTATAGTTATAAATTAAGGAAACTTCTACTAATTTCAAATATTACAAACTAACATTCAAAAAAATAACACTCCATGAATAATCTACAGCCCCAAAGCGTGTTCAAATGCTTTGCACAAGTGAATCAAATCCCTCGCCCATCGAAACAAGAAGAAAAGATGATTGAGTTCCTGCTCGATTTCGGAAAGAAACTTGGACTCGATACCCGCAGAGACGAAGCAGGAAACGTCATCATCCGCAAGCCTGCAACTCCAGGAATGGAGGACCGCCAGACAATCGTCCTGCAGAGCCACATGGATATGGTCTGCGAGAAGAATCGCGACATCGACTTCGACTTCACGAAGGATGCCATCCAGACCTATGTCGATGGTGAATGGATGAAAGCGAAAGGCACTACGCTCGGCGCTGACGATGGCATCGGAGTCGCTATGGAAATGGCTCTGCTCGAAGCGAACGACATTGAGCACGGACCGCTGGAATGCGTCTTCACGCGCGACGAAGAGACCGGCCTGACTGGTGCAGAAGGTATGCAATCAGACTTCATGACTGGTCGCTTGCTCGTCAATCTGGACAGCGAAGACGAGGGACAAATCTTCGTTTCCTGCGCTGGCGGATGTCGCACATTCGCGCAATTCGACTATACGGAAGAGGCTCTGCCCGCAGGCTTCTTCACCTTCTCGCTCGCCATCAAGGGTCTGACAGGCGGTCACAGCGGCGACGACATCGACAAGAAGCGTGCGAACGCCAACAAACTCTTGGCTCGATTCCTCTACCTCAGCCAGCAGAAGTACGACCTCAGACTCGTCGACATACAGGCTGGCGGACTTCATAACGCCATTCCTCGCGAGGCCTGGTGCCTTTGTGCCGTTCCAACGAAGGACAAAGAGAGCATCACAGTCGATTGGAACCTCTATCAGGCCGACGTTGAAGAGGAGTATAGCGTCACAGAAAAGACGATGGCGTTCGTCCTCGAGAGCGAGACACCTGCCGCGAAAGCCATCAATAAGGATTGCAGCCAACGCCTCATCAAGGCTCTGCAAGCAGTAGATAATGGCGTCTTCGCTTACTGTCAGGACCTCGACCTCGTTGAGACAAGCAGCAACCTCGCCAGCATACATAAGACAGAGAAGACCATCGATGTGAACAGCAGCCAGCGCAGCAGCATCTACAGCGCTCGCGTGAATATGGCCAACACCTTTGCTGCAGTCTTCGAACTGGCGGGAGCAAAGGTCGAGATTGGCGAAGGCTATCCCGGATGGAAGATGAATCCCAATAGCGAAATACTGCGTATCGCCGTCGAACAATACAAGAGACTTTTCAAGAAAGACCCCATCGTTCGTGGCATCCATGCAGGCCTCGAGTGCGGACTCTTCAGCGAGAAGTTCCCAGGCATGGACATGATAAGCATGGGTCCGACACTTCGTGGCGTCCATAGTCCTGACGAGAAGCTCCTCATCCCCACCGTCCAAATGGTTTGGGACCATCTGCTCGCCATCCTAAAGGAGGCACCAAAAGTATGACCCCCTAACCCCCTTTATGGGGAATTATTAAGGTAATGATTATATGATAAATGATATGTTAGATAGAGAAAGTAATAAAGCATTCCCCCTAAAGGGGGTTAGGGGGTCTCTCCTTGCTTTGTTGCTTGCTTTGCTGGTTGTGGCTTGTTCCGACTACGAGAGTTTCTCGAACGACCCTAACTTTCGGCTTACTTTCTCGCAGGACACCATAGCCTTCGACACGCTCATCAGCACCATTCCCAGTAGCACAAAGACGCTCTATGCCTTCAACAACAACGGGAACGGCATGCGCATCAGTTCCATACAGCTTGAAGGAGGTGCGAATAGTCGTTTCCGAGTTAACGTAGATGGACGATACCTTGCCGACGGCATGTGGAACGACTTTGAGGTGCTGAAGCATGACAGTCTTATCGTTCGCATCGAGATGACCCCTCCTGAGGTCGGAAGCACAGAGCCACTCTACTTTGAGGATAAGTTGCACTTCCTCTTAGAGAACGGCGCCAAGCAAACAGTCGTGCTAAGCGGTGGTTCGGTCGATGCTTACATACAGAAAGGCGGCTTGATCATCGAGGAGGACGCTACGTTCCTGACTGATAAGCCGTATGTCATCTACGACTCGCTCGTAGTCAAGGAAGGCGCAACCCTCACGCTTACCGAAGGGACAACACTCATGTTCCACGACAAAGCAGCACTGCATGTTTATGGCAGACTCTTGGTGGAAGGCACCCTGGAGGAACCCGTCGTTTTGCGAGGCGACAGGATGGACCACATGTTTGACTATCTTCTCTATGACAATACCCCAAGCCGTTGGGAAGGTGTCATCATCCATAATGGCAGTTACGGCAATAAGTTCTATCAATGCGACCTGCACAGCGCCCTCTTTGGCATCATCGTTGAAGATACGGAACAGGTGAAGCCAGACGAATCAAAGCCATCTGTCACACTCGATTGTTGCATCCTCCATAACATCGGAGGCGACGGCTTGCAACTCAACAATTGCGTCAGCGAGGTCACAAACACGCAGATAAGCAATACGCTTGGCCACACCGTCAATATCAATGGAGGTAGCCATACATTTATATATTGCACGTTGGCACAGTTCTATCCCTTCACTGCGAATCGTGGCGACGGCTTGCACCTGGCCAGTTCCGAAGACTATGGCGACTATGGGTTGCTGCGCAAAGCACACTTCATTAATTGCGTCATCACAGGTTATGGCCCTGATGTCATCATGGGCGAGTACATCCCGCAGGATGGCACTTGCGACTATCTCTTCCACCACTGTTTCCTCAATACGCCTCCAGTCGATGATGAGCACTTCGAGGCTTGCATCTTTGACCAGGACAAGAAGAAGAACGAGGAAGAGAAACTTGTGCGAGAAGATAACTTCATGCTCTTCGATACAGATAACTTCATCTATGATTTCACGCCAAAGGAAGACAGCAAGATACGCTCACTAGCAGATCCAGACTATGTAGGCCTGCCTCTGTTCGACAGATTAGGTGTAAGCCGACTCGCCGATGAGGGTCCTGATGCTGGATGCTATGAGTGTGTTCCCAAAACAGACGAGGAGGGCAAGGAGTGAAAGGCGTGCTCATAGTGGTGGGCAAGACCACAGACAAGCGGTTCGAAGCTATCATAAAGGAATACGTTGACCGCATCTGTCACTACATTCCTTTTGCCGTCGAGGTCATCCCTGAGCTCAAGAAGGCCGGAAGGGTCTTTTCCTGGATCGGATTTGACCAGA
>CACXUA010000090.1 GCA_902770725.1 uncultured Bacteroidales bacterium
ATTGATTAACTTTATTGGGTGGACAGCCTACTATTCTGGGTATCAATATGGATGGTTGATAGTGATTAGTCAGTTTATGGCTGTTCCACTATATTATTTATTCTATGGAGTCTGGAAAAGCAATTATCCGATGGTCGGAACGGCTGCGTTGTTTCTCATTTTTCATACAATAAATGGATATATGAATTTTGTAACTCTGTAAATTCCAATTTAGCGAACTGATAAAATATGGATTTCAAATTATTGGTGTCCGCTAAAAGTTGAAAATCGATAAAGTAAGTGTCCGCAGTGCTGATAAATAAGCAATGTGGATACATTTATCAAAAAGTAAGCCCCCGTCCATTCTTCCTATCCTTCTTTTTTAGCGGACAGCCGTTCTATATAACGAAATAAAGCCACACAATTGAACTGTTTTACCCTATAGTCAGCCGTTAAAGGCTTCCAAAAGCCAATATGGTGATGCCTATATAGCTTTTATGAGTTCGTTTTAGCGGACAGCCGATGGAATTTGCAGAATAACAAGTGATTAGGGGCTTACTTTTGGAAAATACAACTCATTATCGCATATAATCAGCGATTGAAAGCCATTTCTTTGACAATAAAAACTTTTAGCGGACACCAATAATAATATATCGGATTTATAGAGATTATCGATTTCGTCTTTTGGGATATAGACGTAGTTGCCTATCTGTCTTGAAGGGATAGAGTATTTCCGTACATGCGCCCATACAGTGCTGTCGTTGATGCGATACTTCTTGCATATCTCTCCAACTGTATAACAATTCTCTGGTTCGAGGTTGTAGAGTTTGGGGATTGGCTTTGCCTTCTCTCGTTTTGCCTTTTTGCGTAGCATAAAGTTAGCTTCCAGCTCTGAACGTTTGATACGAATGAGATGTTTCCCAAAATTCATTGCTGGAATACGCCCTAATCGTATGAGACGGTACAATGTACCACGTTCTATATGGTACATGGCTACGGCCTCTCTCACCGAGATATATTCTCGGATGTCTGGCACTTGGGCTGCTATCTTTGCGAGACGAGCCTCTCTTACTTCTGCATCGCGCCTACGTTTCAAATCGACTGCGCTGCATCTTTTTGAGCAAAACTGTGAGTCAAGTTTCTTTACAAGGAAAACTTTTCCACACACTTTGCATTTTCTCTTGATTTCCAATGCAATTCCTGGCATAATTTCTTGTTCAAAATTAGATTTTGTATTTATTTATATGTATTTGTTTCAAAACTTCTACTTTTTTGTTAAGGTGCAAATATGGAACACGTCTGAGATAGGAAATGATAGAAATCGATAACGAAACCCAAACCCCTTAAAACGGCAAATCCGTGTAACTCAGAGAGCTACACGGATTTGGTTTCCGATTGTTATTGTTTGTTATCTTTGAACTAATGGACCTCCTCGAAGTCGGCGTCCTGAATATCGGGACCTTGTTGGTCGTTGCCAGAGCCAGTGTTGCCGGCGTTCATGTCAGGGCCGGGCTGAGGACCAGCCTGCTGCTGAGCCTGATACATCTTGCCTGCTGCGGTCTGCAACTCGTTCATGGCTGCATCGATGGCTGCGAGATCCTGTGCCTGATGAGCAGTCTTCAGCTTTGCAACGGCAGCCTCGACTTCGCTCTTCACGTCGGCTGGAATCTTGTCACCGCTTTCCTTGAGCATGTTCTCGGTCTGGAAGATCATCGAGTCGGCCTGATTGAGTTTGTCAACCTTCTCGCGTTCCTTCTTATCGGCTTCTGCGTTGGCTTCTGCCTCGGCCTTCATGCGCTCGATTTCCTCCTTGCTAAGACCGCTGGAGGCGGTAATCGTGATGTGCTGCTCCTTGCCTGTAGCCTTATCCTTCGCGCTGACGTTGAGGATACCGTTGGCATCGATGTCGAAGGTTACCTCAATCTGAGGCACGCCACGACGAGCGGGTGCGATGCCGTCGAGGTTGAACTGGCCAACACTCTTGTTCTGGCTTGCCATGGGACGTTCGCCTTGAAGGACGTGGATGGTGACTGCCGTCTGGTTGTCGGCTGCAGTGGAGAAGATTTCGCTCTTCTTGCAAGGGATGGTCGAGTTGGCTTCGATGAGGCGCGTCATCACGCCACCCATCGTCTCGATACCCATTGACAGAGGAGTTACGTCGAGCAGTACGATGTCGCTCTTATCGCCTGTCAGGACAGCGCCCTGAATGCTTGCGCCGATAGCCACAACCTCGTCGGGGTTCACGCCCTTGCTGGGTTCTTTGCCGAAGAAGTCAGCCACGAGTTTCTGCACAGCAGGGATACGTGTTGAACCACCCACGAGAATGACCTCGTTTATGTCGCTGTTGCTGAGTCCTGCGTCCTGCATAGCCTTCTGGCAAGGCACTTTACAAGCCTGGATGAGGCTGTCAGCGAGTTGCTCGAACTTAGCGCGAGTGAGGCTCTTTACAAGGTGTTTGGGCACACCGCCAACTGCCGTGATGTAAGGCAGATTAATCTCTGTCGTTGTGCTACTAGAGAGTTCTATCTTCGCCTTCTCTGCCGCTTCCTTCAGTCTCTGCAGAGCCATCGGGTCTTGCTTCAGGTCGATACCTTCCTCGCTCTTGAACTCATCGGCCAGCCAATCGATGATAACCTGGTCGAAGTCATCGCCTCCGAGGTGTGTGTCGCCGTTAGTGCTGAGCACTTCGAACACGCCGCTACCGAACTCGAGGATGGAGATATCGAATGTTCCGCCACCCAGATCGAAGACGGCAATCTTCATATCTTTGTTCGCTTTATCAACGCCGTAAGCCAATGCAGCTGCAGTAGGTTCGTTGACGATACGCTTTACGTCGAGACCTGCAATCTGTCCTGCTTCCTTAGTAGCCTGACGTTGTGAGTCGGAGAAGTAGGCGGGAACGGTGATGACGGCTTCTGTCACTTCCTGTCCGAGGTAGTCTTCTGCGGTCTTCTTCATCTTCTGAAGAATCATTGCGCTGATTTCCTGCGGTGTGTACTGGCGGCCGTCTATCTCGACGCGAGGTGTGTTGTTGTCGCCCTTAACTACCGAATAAGGTACGCGCGCTATTTCTTTCTGCACCTGGTCGTAGGTTTCGCCCATGAATCTCTTGATAGAGAAGATGGTCTTCTTCGGGTTTGTGATGGCCTGACGCTTGGCAGGATCGCCTACCTTACGCTCGCCGCCATCGACGAATGCCACTACGGAAGGGGTTGTGCGCTTGCCTTCGCTGTTGGCAATAACTACGGGCTCGTTGCCCTCGAATACGGATACGCAGCTGTTTGTGGTACCCAAGTCAATTCCAATAATCTTTCCCATAATTGTATTTAGTTTAGTTTATACTCTTGTTTGTTGACATGATTGTCTGCCTACATTCATACAAAGGCCGTGCCAAAACGTGTCATACTGCCAAGAATATGACAAAAACTGACACCAAGCAGGGTGTTGATGTCAGTCAGATGGGTTGCTTTATACATTATATATATATAAAGAAAGCAGGGAATCTGCCTCTTGCGAAGGTGACTCCCTGCCCCTACAACTATGAAAACGGTGTGTTTTATTTGACGGCGAACTTGACTTGTCAAGTCCGTTTGCGTCCGAAAGTGTGTTAGCTTGTCCGCTTACTTAACTGCGAACTTCTGTCCCTTGACTACGTAGATGCCTTGGGGCAGGTTCTTCTTGGCTGCGTTGATGTTTGTCTGTGACAGGACGAGTGTGCCCTGAGCGTTGTAAACATCGACGGTTGCGCCGGTTGCCTGAAGCTTTTCGATGCTTGTTTCGATGTCTTCGAGGCTGGTGACGTGCTTAATTTCGAGTGCTTCAGCATCGTTTGTCTGCTCGTTCCAAGTGAAACCGCAACGTGTGGGCAGGAAAGCCTTGTCGCCTTCGGTGCGGATCAGGACGCTCTCCAGGATGTAGGTGTCCTGCTGTGCTGGGATGCCGTAGCGGCCTTCCACCTTGAGTGTCTCCCAAGAGCTGCTGAAGGTCACTGTGTTGCCTTGGCCGTCGCTCTTGCTTACGCTCTTGATTTCAGTGCTGAAGCCAGATGCGTCGCTTGTGTTGGCACGAAGTGTCTGTAATGTAGGAGAGAAAATGAGATAGGGGACGCCTGCCTCGATTCCTTCGTTTGTGCAGTCGAGGAAGTACATGTTCAGGGTACTTCCCTCTTGGCGAATAGTTGCCAGACGTTCTACCTGTACGTCCTTGGCAGCGGCTTGGAGTTGTGCTGCGCTGAGGCTCACGGGCAGACAGATGGTGTTATAGCCTGCATAGAGTGTGCGGTTGAGGACTACGGGTTGTGCCTGATTTTGCAAAGCCTCCACATTTAGAGTGGTGCTGCTGGTATAGACATTCTTAGGCCTGGGCTGTGCGAAGGCGCTAGTGCAAACTGTGGCAAATGCCATCAGAAGAAGAGTAAAGTGCTTCATAAGTCTATAAATTTATTGGTTTATATGTCTGTTTTTTATGTTTTCTTGTGCAAACTTACGATTTATTTCGTGAACTGCCAATAGAATTGGCAAGTTTTTTTCATATTTAACATATGTAGGCTCGAAAAGTGTCGCTTGCTGCCTTTTGCGAGGTCTCTGCATGCAACGGTCAATGCCCTATAGAGGAGTGTCGATTCCCCTATAGGGCGTTGGCTCTTCCCCTTAGGGGAGTGAGCATTCCCCTATAGGGGGTTGGATGGTGCCTGCTGCTTGATGTGTAAGTCTCGCTGCGGGAACGGTATCTCGATGTTGTTCTTGTTGAGTGTGTTATAGATGATTTCCTTGACGCGAGACGTGATGGCAAGTTTCTCTTCGACAAGCATCCAGATGCACACCTTGAGGTCCACGCTGCTCTCTCCGAAGTCGCTGAAGGCCACGCTGACGGGAATGTTGGTGTCCGTAAGCGTCAGTCCGCTGCCATTTTCTTCGTGACAGATGGGTTCGAGGGCTTCGGTGAGCAGTTGACGCACCTGCTCAACATCGGTTCCGTAGGCTACTCCGACGGGCACTTTAATGAGTTCGTAGCGGTGGTTGCGCGTCATGTTCTTGAAGTTCTTGCTGAAGAGGGCACTGTTCAGGAAGGCAATCACGCTACCGTCGTTCGTAGTGATTTGCGTGCTTTGGTAGGTGATGCTCTCCACTCTGCCAGCAATGCCGTCGCACTCAATATAGTCGCCCACATGGATGCGCCCGGACATGAGGCTGATTCCATAGATGAAGTTCTCCAGAATGCTCTGCATGGCAAAGCCCAGACCGGTAGCCAGACCGGCACCTACAATACTGATGCCGTCCTTTGGCACCTTAAAGATGACGAGCACGATGATGATGTAGAGACCCCAGCAGAGAATGCCGATGACGTTGCGAGCCAGCGTCTTGTTGATGGAATCGTTGTCGTTGGAATACTTCTTACGGAAGTGCAGGTAGAAACTCCGCAGGGCGTAGTTGATGTAGCGGAAGATGAAGAACAGTGCTGCAGCCATGCAAACCCAGAAGAGCGAAATGCGGATGATGCCCGTTTGGTTGACGATGTCGCGCGTGAATATCTTCCGGCAAAGACTCGTCATCTCGAAGACCTGAGCCGCCCAGAATATGCTGACCAGTACCGAAAGCACTGCCAGAATGGGAACCAGAGTGCGGCAGAAGAGGTCGTAGAACCAAGTCTGGTCTATGTACTCGCCCTTATTCACCCGCTTCAGCAGGTCAAGACGCTCGCTCGTATTTGCCGTCTCAGCACCAAGATTCTTGAGCAAGTAGCGAGCCTCATACTTCTTCGTCAAGTCGTAGATGCAAGTGATAGTCATGATGGCTGCCAGTTGGAACGTCCACCAAATCATAACCTGCACGGCAAGCAACGTGAAGCCTACCCATGCGGCGACGCAGGCGAACATCATCGCAATGGTGGTGATTTGCGTGTAGCACTTGTCGAGCAAGGGCAAATACTTCTTGTGCCGCTTCACCACAACGTATTGCCAGATGGTGAAGGCAAGC
>CACXUA010000091.1 GCA_902770725.1 uncultured Bacteroidales bacterium
GCCCGCTATGTTTTCAAGGAAGAAACGGTACTTGGATATCTTCAGAAACACGATGACTACAGCGAATACGTCAAACTTCTGCAGTTGGTCAACATAAGTCCACGAAGTGAGAGCACCGTCTTTCAACTCCTCAGCGTTCGAGGCAACTATACTTGTTTTGCTCCGACAAATGAAGCAATTGCACTTTTTCTGCAGGATCAAGTCAAAGCCGGAATCATAAACGAACCAACCTGGGAGAGTTTCACGAACGACAGACTGAAGGACAGCATCATGAAAGTCGTTGTATATAACAGTATTATCGACGGCGGTGACGAAGAGATATATGAGACCTATAACTTCCCCCAAACAGCAAATGGAGAGTTTGGACGTCCCAATATGAACGACATCCGACTTAGCGTCTATCGTCCTAAAGACCCTGATAGCATCTACATCAACCGTATCTATCCCGTCAGCATTCGCAATAGAGACATCCCTGCCATTAATGGCGTCATCCATCAAATGGAGAAAGTCATTGCTCCAAGAGAGGTAACGCTCAAGACTATCCTGCAAGAACAACTCGAAGGCACAGAAAAGGGTTTCATCGTAATGGCTCGAATGCTACAGGCTTGCGGGTTGATGGACACACTTTCGAAGATAAGAGACGAGGTTTATGAACAACTCTATCTCACAGGAATGATAGAAGAAAAGACTCCGGCAAACGGGCTAAAGACGATGGATGGCGGCTATTCCTATGCCCCTGAACACAGGAAATACGGCTTCACAATCTTTGCCGAATCCGATAACTTCTGGCAAGAACAGATTGGGAAGCCTGCAGAAGAGATTACTCCAGAAGATGTGCAAGCCTGGGTTCAAGCTGGTAATTACTATCCAGAAGCCGTTGCCAACACGAATTTCAAAGCCCCTGAAAACCTGCTCTACCAATGGACAACCTATCATGTCCTACCCTTCAAACTGGCCCCCAACCGTCTCGTCTTTCACTATAATGAGAAAGGTTACGATTATGCAGGTTCTCCTGGCAAGCTCTCGATTCCTGTAATGGAGTATTATGTAACGATGGGAAAGCGAAGACTGCTCAAAATATATGAGAGTCCAGAAGCGCAAGGTGTCTATCTCAACCGCTTCCCAATCCTTGACAATGACAGACACGGAACTGGGCACGAAATTGGTTGCGAGGAAGATAAGCTGGGAGCTCGAGTAATGAGAGAAGTCGAAGACATGGACAAAAGAACGGCTCTTAATGGCTATCTTTACGAGATAGATGCTCCTATTGCCTACAACGAAGAGACTCGTGACAATCTGGGTCGCACACGAATCCGCATGGATTGCATGAGTTTCTTTCCCGAAGTGATGAATAATGACATTCGACGTGTTGCCCTGAAAGATGCCAGACATCAATGGGTGCACTTCCCAGATAATACGGAATACAAATATATCGGCAACTTGAGCATCAATGAAGGCTCTATCTTTGTATATTATAATGCCTATGATTATAAGTTCGGCAGCCTTTGTGGGGACGAAGTGAAGTGTGTGGGACGCTGGGAACTCGTCTTCACGCTACCGCCAGTTCCTAAACGAGGAACCTATGAAGTCCGTTATCGCATCCTTACAAATAGCGACAGAGGCATTGCCCAATTCTATTTCGGCGACAGAAAAGATGCAATGCCTGCAGCAGGTATTCCTGTTAACCTTACACTTGGAGGTGCTGACCCCATAACGGGTTGGATTGAAGATACTGGCACAGACGACGATGCAGATGCAGAAGCCGACAAGCAAATGCGTAACAACGGATTCATGAAAGGCGAAGAAAGCATCCTGATTCTTAAGCAACCAGGCACAACAGCAAGAGCCAATGTCAACAGAAACATTGTCCGTCGTATCATCACTCGCCAGACATTAGACCCAGACAAAACATACTATCTCAAGATAAAGTCTGTACTCGATGCTACGACCTCCGAGTTTTATATGGATCATATAGAGTATTGTCCGAAAGAAATATATGATAATCCAGAACATCCAGAGGACATCTGGTAAAAAGACTATTTTGGGCTCTTTAAACGAGGTTATTGCCCGCATAGATATGTTTTGCAGCATAAAATAGGGCTTTTCTTGAAGAAAAACACAACTTTTACCTAAAAAAGTTTGCGGGAATGACAGAAAAGTCCTATCTTTGCATCGGATTATATAAGGTATGAAGAAGTTTTATATCATAACACTCACCTTGGCGATGGCTTTCGCTCCGCTTACCATCATGGCTGAACCAGCCAGCGATGGCATCGAAATGAGCGTATCGGGCATCTCACTTAGCATCAAGGACGGAAACGTCCACATTGTAGGTGCGAATGGAGAAGTTATGGAAATCTTCAACCTGACTGGTGCTAAGGTTGCGACAGTTCGCATTGATAGTAACGACAAAACCTTCGCACTGAATCTTCAAAAAGGCTGTTACCTTATTAAAGTCGGCAAGATTGTCCGCAAGATTTCCATACAGTAACAGCCAAGTTTTAACCCCTCTCCGAAAGAGAGGGGCGTTTTATATCCACAAAGCATTAAACCTTCGTCACTCACTCTTGTCTAACTAATTGTAATGATAGACGAGAAAGCACTCTATAAGCAACTGCATGACGCGTCCACCAAGGAAGCGGCTTTCACCCGACTTGTGCGCGAGTATCAGGAGCCGCTCTATTGGCAGATACGACGAATGGTTGTGGTGCACGATGATGCCGACGATGTCCTACAGAACACCTTCATCAAGGCTTGGAGTGCCATAGACAGTTTCAGAGGCGAGTCTCGCTTGCAAACCTGGCTCTTTCGTATTGCGATTAATGAAGCCCTCAATCATCTCTCCAAGAAGAAACAAGTGCTGAGCCTCGACCAGACCGACGGCAGCCTGGCCGACATGCTTGCCAGCGACAGCTATTTCGACGGAGATGAAGTGCAGAGACAGTTCCAGACGGCCATCAACACACTGCCCGAAAAGCAGCGGCTCGTCTTCAACCTCAAGTACTTCGACGAGATGAAGTACGAGGACATGAGCAGCCTGCTTGGCACAAGCATCGGAGCCCTCAAAGCATCATACCATCATGCAGTGAGAAAAATATCTGCATTTTTTGACGATAACGATTAAACCTTTCACATTATATATAATCTAATAGGTAGAATGAAGACAACGGACAACATACAAAGGACAACTGAGGAGCTGGAGACGAAGCTCTTCGAACGCTTTGGTGCAGAGAATCACTTCACCGTTCCAGAAGGCTACTTCAACAGTCTCTCAGACAGAGTGATGAGTCGCATTGCAGAGCGGAAGCACCGTCGCAACCTTATCTGGCGATGGACTGCTGCAGCCGTTCTGGCCGGTTGTGTTGCCGCTGGTGGAATGCTCTTCGAGAGCCATTACAAAGCACAGCAACTCGAAGCAGAGAACATCCAGTACATCGAAGATGCGCTCGACTATTCAATGATTGACAATATGAGTATCGCATCATATCTAACCGAAGCAGAATAAACATGAAGATGAGAAGAATCATACTTACATTCAGCCTCTTGCTCGTCGGAATAGCCTTGACGGCTCAACAGCCCCAGCGAGGTAAGTTCAATCCGCAAGAGTTCAAGGCAAAGCTCGAAAGCTATGTCACTCAAGAAGCTGGCTTCAACCAGACCGAAGCCGCAGCCTTCTACCCCATCTATTTCGAGATGAAGGGCAAACAACGCGGACTGCAGCGACAAATCTTCCAGCTCAAGAGAAACGCCCCGAATGCAGAGGCAAGCGACCAGGAATTTGCCATCACAATCCAGAAGATAAAAGACCTCGGCGTGGAAATGGCACAGCTCGAAGTCACCTACTACAAGAAGATGTGCAAGGTTGTATCACCCGCAAAAGTCTATAAGGCAATGTGTGCCGAAGACAAGTTCCATCGCGAAATGCTCGAGAACTTTGGCGGAGGAAAGAACCGTCCGCAAGGACACAGACCAAAATAATCCGAAACAAAGCAGGCTTTAAGGTAAAAAGAAAGTTTCGGCGGAAGAGTAGAAAAGTCAGTGGATTACTTCTACTCTTCTTTTTTTGCCTCGTTCCAAAGCTCATCCATCTGGCTGAGCGTCATATCCTTCAACTGCAGACCCTGCTCCTTCGCCTTTCTCTCCACATAATTAAAGCGGCGGATGAACTTCTGATTCGTGTGCTCCAGAGCATTGTCGGGATTGATGTGATAGAGACGAGCCGCATTAATCAGGCTGAACAGGAAATCGCCATACTCAGCCGTCTGCTTCTCTTTGTTGTCCTCCTTCATCAGTTCAGCCTGCAGTTCGCCAAGCTCCTCCTTGACTTTGTTCCACACATCCTCCTTCTTCTCCCAGTCGAAGCCCACAGCACGAGCCTTGTCCTGAATGCGATAAGCCTTGATGAGCGAAGGTAACGAACTGGGAACGCCGCCCAGAACCGTCTTGTTGCCGTCCTTCTCCTTCTGCTTGATCTGTTCCCAAGCCATCACAACATCGCCAGCCGTCTTAGCCACAGCATCTCCGTAAACGTGCGGATGACGGAAGATGAGCTTGTCGCAAAGCTTGTTGCAGACATCGGCAATGTCGAACTGGCCCTTCTCGCTACCAATCTTAGCATAGAAGACAATGTGGAGCAGCACATCGCCCAGCTCCTTCTCGATGTTCGGCACATCATCCTTCAGCAGAGCATCACAAAGTTCAAACGTCTCCTCAATCGTATTCGGGCGCAGACTCTCGTTCGTCTGCTTATGGTCCCAAGGGCACTTCTCCCTCAACTCATCCATCACATCCAGCAAGCGACCGAAAGCCTGCAACTTTTCTTCCTTCGAATGCATATTAGTCGTTTTATTTCTTGCACAAAGTTACACCTTTTTGTGCAAAATGCCCTGCTGTTCGACATTTTTCGTTGCACAAACCGCAAAAAAATGAAAAAAAACTTGCAAGAATGAGGAAAAACTCAGTACTTTGCGTCGTCAAAACATTAAAAACGCACTTAAAACCCAATTGCCTATCGGAAAACATTACTCCTAAACCAAAGTTTGAGACGTAATGAATAACTTATCTGCAATGACCGACCACGAGTTGGTAGTATTGTACGAAGAAGGTAACGACAGTGCATTTGATGTTTTGCTCGCCCGACATCAGGCGTACATCTATTCCTATATACTCTTTTTGGTAAAAGACACGGACGTGGCCAACGACTTCTTCCAGGACACGTTCCAGCGAGCCATCATAGCCATACGCAGCCACAAATACCAGACAAACGGCAAGTTCAGCGCATGGCTCACACGCATCGCTCACAATCTCATTCTCGACCAAGGCCGCAAGATTGAGACCACACAGACTGTTCGCGAAGACCAAGTGGCACCCAAAGTTCTCAACAGCATGAGGCTCAGCGAAGCCACACGCGAAGACGAGATGATAGACAGCCAAACGCGCGAGAGCATCCGTCACCTACTCGACTACCTGCCCGAGCCACAGCGTGAAGTCGTCATCATGCGTTTCTACGAAGACCTCAGCTTCAAGGAGATAGCACAGATGACCGGTGTCAGCATCAACACAGCCCTCGGCCGCATGCACTACGCCCTCATCAACCTGCGCAAACTCATCAGCGAAAAACGCATCAGCCTCGTAGGTTGAATCCCTGACATAAATCCCATTACACTGTCGCTTTTAGCAGAGAAAAGGCAATTTTGGGCAGTGAAAATGCCAAATTTAACGTGTTAAGTTGAAAGATTTAACGTGTTAAGTTGGGCAATTTAACGTGTTAAGTTGAGAATTTCAGCGTGCCAAGTTGAGGATTTTGACAGGCTGCGTTTTTGTACAGAAAGTTAAATGTTGCATAGTTGTGCAACAAAAAACACAGACTGTACCCCCTACTCCTATAGTCAAGATTATTATTAATAATAATCTT
>CACXUA010000092.1 GCA_902770725.1 uncultured Bacteroidales bacterium
CTTTCGATGGACGAAGGTTTGAGGAATCCGAACCTCGAGGAGGAGCGCATCAATGTGCCTGCCAATCCAAAGCACTACTGGCGCTACAGGATGCACCTTCCCATATCGAAACTCCTGGAGGCAAAGGCCTTGAACGAACGCATACAGTTGCTTGTTGAGCGTTCCGAAAGGGCATAATGTTCAAGTTAACACGTTATGTTCATTAAATAGTCATGAATATTTAATTATAGATTCATGAACATTTAATTAAACATTCATGAATATTTAATGAACTTGACACGTGAAGTTTGGTTTCTTAGCGTGTTAAGTTGGGTGAAACTTGCTGTCAAGGTTCACTTTATTCCACGTTCATTCAGGGCTCGAACATAGCGGCGAGCGTTCTGGTAATGTTCCGAAAGGTTTCTCGCAAAGTTGTGCGTGCCCGAGAAATCCTCTTTAGCACACATGTATAGATAAGGGTGCTCCACATGGTTCAGCACGGCATCCAGGCCGGCAATGCTGGGAATGCGGATCGGTCCTGGCGGCAAACCTTCGTGGAGATAAGTGTTGTATGGACTCTCTACAAGCAAGTGCTTATTCAGAATGCGACGAAGCGTGAAGTCACCTACCGCGAACTTCACGGTCGGGTCGGCTTGCAACTTCATCCCGATATGCAGTCGGTTGAGGTAGAGACCTGCAATCATCGGCTTCTCCTCGTTGTTTGCGGTCTCTTCATCGACGATGCTCGCCAGTGTTGCCACCTCTTCGCGAGTCATGCAGAGGGCTTCTGCCTTAGCCTTTCTGTCAGCCGTCCAGAAGCGATTATTCTCGCGTTCCATGCGCTCCATGAGTTTATCGACCGAGATGTCCCAATAGACTTCGTAGGTGTTCGGAATGAAGAGCGCAGGAATCGTGGCAGTCGTGTAGCCGTGTGTGGCGCAGTAGGAACTGTCGGTCAGTGCTCCGGCAATCTCGGCGGAATCAACCATCAGGCTCTGCGAAAGCACGGAAGCCAGTCGGTCAATCGTGCGTGAAGTGGGTATAACCAAGTTCATCGGTTCCTGCGAGCCGTTTCGAAGATTGCGGAACAACTGCAGACAAGTCGTTCCTGGCTCAACATGATAGCGTCCAGTTCTTGGGCGAAAACTCAGGACCTTGCTGTAAAGATTCCAACGCCAACCCATCTCGGACTTCACCTTTACGCTGTCTGCCGTATCATCTCGGTCAACGAAAATCATTCTTCCCTGTGTCTCGTCGCAGTTCGGAACCCTTGCCGAAAGCAGATAATATGTGAATGATGCGGCTCCAGCCACAATGACAATCAATGCGGCAATCAGCCAAAGGAACTTCTTATTCATTGTCTTTAATGCTTATCTAAGTGCAAAAGTACACAATTTCTTGTAGAAAACCAATAATTTTTCACTTTTCACTTTTCACTTTTCACTTTTTTTCTTACCTTTGCACCCGCGTTTCGCCACTATGGCTCAGTTGGTAGAGCAACGCATTCGTAATGCGTGGGTCCGGGGTTCGAGTCCCCGTAGTGGCTCAAACGAAAGAAAAAGCCGTCCATTTCGGGCGGCTTTCTTCGTTTATTTCACTCTGTATCTCACTTCTTTTGTCTTGAACTTCCTGACGGTTTTCTTGTCCTTTCCGTCCTTCAAGCCGTTCGCCACGATGATGGTTACGCGGTTCTTGTCGTTCTCAGCGAAAGGTTGGATGGTGTCGCCGTAGTAGTTCGACGTGATGGACGACGCGGGAACGCCGGCATCGGTCAGTGCCTTGACGGCCTTTTCCATGCGCCGTTTCGATAGTTCCAGGTTCTTTTGTGGCTTGCCCGTCTTGGCGTCGGCATACGACTTGACGTCAACTTTGCAGTCGTGAAAGTCTTTCAGGAAGGCTCCGATGCTTGCCAATTGCTCATTCGCGGCAAAATCTGACTTGTTGATGTCATAGAAGACAGTCCATGTCTTGGAGCCGTTATCGACCTTAGGTGTCTCGATAACCTCGTCGTACCATATTGTGTCCTGACGCGTCTCCCACACCTCGACCGGTTCCACTTGCTGGGCAACCTCAGTTACTTCCTTTGCTTTTTTAGCCTTCTTTGCTGCGAACTTATACGTCACACCAAGTTGTCCGACGAATTGCCAGTCACCTTTGTTGTGAAACTTGCTGTTGAAGCGATCCTTCAAAGTGTTGGCTGCCAACTCAAGATTGATGCTGACGTGCTTCGATATCTCGCAATCGACCTGAGCTCCAATGCGGGCATTGTGACTGAAACGACCGTCGTCGTATGCCAGAACGAGTTTGTCCTTATGTGCATAAGCCTCGTCATTGTCCCAAGCATAGTTCAGGCCGACACCTCCGATCAAATAGACATTCACCGGATAATAGTTTTTCTTGCCAATCAGATTCACAAGGTTGACCATCATGTCAATGTCGGTGGTCATATATTTATATTTGTATCTGAAGTCCTCTACATTGTCGAGGTAGCCACCCTTATTCCATGCACCGTTGACGTTCAGCCTGGCACCAATGATAGGTGTGAAGAAAGATCCGAAGCTAAAGCTTGCAGTCGGAGTGAATAACTCCCAGTTGTTGTAGTTGGCAAAGGTCACCTGAGTACCAGCCTGAGCACTGAAGAAGAGTTGAGGATAGGTGAGAGTCTTTTCGTCTTCTTGTGCACTTGCTGTCATGCCAAGCAGTATGAAAGCAGCGGCACAAAGTTTCTTAATACAATTCATATCTTTCAAGATTTTTATTCATTTACTGATACAAAGGTATGACTTTTTGATGAAACAGCCAAACATTTTCATGTCTCGAATAAACAATCTCTAATCTTTTTCGTATCTTTGCTCACAAAACAGAGGAAAAACTATGGAAAAGCCAAGGTATGATATATTGGATGGCTTGCGTGGAGTCGCAGCCTTGATGATATTGTTCTATCATGTTTTTAATGACGCTAAGAGTTTCTTCGTATGGCCAACTCCTGTATATGAGTTCTTCCATAGCTTCTTGGCTGTCGATTTCTTCTTCATTCTGTCTGGCTTTGTAATGGGCTATGCCTACGACCAACGCTTAAAAGAGGATATGACCTTTGGCAGTTTCATCAAACGTCGACTCATCCGTCTGCATCCGATGGTAGTTATGGGCGTGCTGATAGGACTTGTTGCCTTCATCATTCAGGGTTGCACCAAGTGGGATGGCACAGAGGTTTCCGTTCAGGCACTAATGCTGGTCACGTTGCTGGGCCTCTTCATGATACCTTCGCCGAACAGTCTTGAGGTTCGAGGTAATACGGAAATCTTCCCCCTCAACGGGCCTCATTGGTCCTTGTTCTTTGAGTATATCGGCAGTCTTTTCTATGGATTGTTCTTGCACAGGCTTTCCACGAAATGGCTCAGGGTCTGGGTGGCATGTGCCATTGTGTCTATTGCGGGCTTTGCTTTAATGACGGAAGATGGCGGAATTGCTTATGGATGGTCGTCAGAACCTACTAATTTCTTCGGTGGGGCGCTTAGAATGCTTTATGCTTATCCTATGGGACTCCTAATGGCGCGCATCTTCAAAGAGCGTCAGCCCAAACCCATAAAGGGACATATGTTCCTTCTGTGCAGCCTTGCACTGATTGTTTTGCTTGGACTTCCTTTCCTGGGAAATAAGGATGTCGAAACTATTTACCAGCTCATCTGCATATTCTCGTTCTTCCCCACAATCATTTGGTATGCAGCCAGAGGAACGGTAGTGGGATTCAAGCAAAAGGTGGTATCTTTCATTGGCCGACTGTCCTATCCCCTTTATGCCGTTCATTTCCCCCTCGTTTATCTGTACATCACATGGGTCGGACGCGACGGCCATCCTTATGAAGGTTATTCACAACCTTGGATTCCGGCAATCATCACGATTGTGGCAGCTGAGCTAATCGCCATCTTATGTCTGCTTTTCTATGATGAGCCGCTGCGGAAGTGGCTGACCAAGAAGTTGTTTACTTCGAAATAGGGGAAGTGTAGGAGGAGCCTTTCGTGCGTTCCTTCTCGATGTACGACTGCATCTCGAACACCACTTTCGGTTGCTCTAGGGCCACGTTCTTCTGTTCGTAGGGCTGACTCATATCATAGAGTTGGGGCTCGCGACTGTATCCGCTCTCCATATTGGGACCGGAGATGATGGCTGGCCCTTGGCTTGGCGGGATGTATTTCCACGCTTTTGTTCGAACCGAGAGTGTGTGGTTGGCAGCCTGCTCCAGCACGTACGGACGGTCTTCCTTGTTCTCGCCGAGCAATGTGCCGAGTCGGTTCTGACTGTCTATCGCGCCACCTTTGGGAATGCGGGCACCCACAAGGGCTGAGAGAGAAGCCAGCCAGTCGATCTGCGACACGAGGGCATCCGACTCCCCGCCTGCCTCGACCCGCTTCGGCCAAGAGACAATTGCCGGAACAATCGTGCCGCCTTCGAAGGTGCTGTACTTTCCTGCTCTATACGGACCAGCAGGCTTGTGGTCGCCAAGCAACTCGACTGCCCTGTCCTGATAGCCGTCATCGACGACCGGACCATTGTCGCTGCTCAGGATGATAAGGGTGTTCTTCCTGAGGCCCAAGCGCTCCAGTTCACTGACGACTTGCCCGACTGTCCAGTCGAATTGCGCGATGGCATCACCTCTGAAGCCCATCGGGTTCTTTCCCCTGAAGCGATCATGAGGGAAGCGAGGCACATGTACGTCATTGGTAGCCAGATACATGAAGAAAGGCTCTTGCTGATGTTTGCGGATGAAGCCAAGTGCGTGAGCTGCTATGCTGTCGGCAATGTTCTCGTCCTTCCAGAGTGCTTTGCCGCCGCCCTTCATGTAGCCGATTCGACCGATGCCGTTCACGATGCTCTGATTGTGGCCGTGACTGGCTTTGAGGTTGTAGAGAAGTTCAGGGTTCTCTTTGCCCGTCGGTTCTCCTGGGAAGTTCTCCTCATAGCTGACCAGTATCGGAGCCGTTGGGTCGTAGTTTGCCACATGCCCTTGCTCGATGAAGACACAGGGCGTGCGGTCTGCCGTCGCAGCCATGATATAGTGGTAGTCGAACCCGATGTCGCCAAGATGCATAGGCAGTTGAGCATTCCAGTCCTGTTCTCCGTCCTTGTCGCCCAAGCCTAAGTGCCACTTGCCGATGGCCGCCGTAGCATAACCTGCGTTCTTGAAAGCATCGGCAATCGTGAACTGCTCAGGTCGGATAATCATCCCTGCATTACCTCGTGCAATATCAGTTCCTTGGTGGCGGAAAGCATACTCGCCAGTCAAAAGACCATAGCGAGAAGGCGTACTAGTGGCAGCAATCGCATGGACATTCGTAAAGCGTATGCCGCTCTTTGCCAAAGCGTTGACGTTCGGCGTCTGAACCCTCGTGGCGCCAAAGCACTCGAGGTCGCCGTAACCGAGGTCGTCGGCATAAATGAAAATCACATTCGGCTGTTCACGATTATCGACAGCCGCATTTCCCTTTGTCGTCTTAGCTGCAGAGGGAACAGCAGGCAGCAAGGCCGAAGCCATTGTGCCAAAGTAGATCAAACGTTTCATGCTGCAAAGATAAGCAAAAAAAATAATATACACAATGAAGTCGCCAAAAAGTGTCTTGAAAAACGACCCTAAGGTAAATCGCAAACTTGGCGTGCCACGTTGGCAAACTTGACGTGCCATCTTCGCCAATTTAACGTGCCTCGTTTGCCCTTGTCTGCAGCCCAGGAGTTCTCCTTGCAATTAAATCTCTGAGCGTCAGCTCCTTACAGAGAGTTTGCATGACGAGGTGGCGTAGCGTAAAGCGTATCATTTACGAAAAATATGTTACACCCCCT
>CACXUA010000093.1 GCA_902770725.1 uncultured Bacteroidales bacterium
GCAGCTTGTCTGTCTTGAAGCTGTCCCAAGAAGGCGCTTCTATGTATTCGTCATCCACCAGTTCTTGCAGGTAGAGGGCAATTGCATCGTTGGTTGGGGCGAAACATGTATAGTTGCCTCGTGCACTCAGAAGCTGGAAGACGGTGCTTTTGCTCCGCTTGCTGATTGGAACAAGCCCAAGCAATCGGACATATTCGCTATAGTCGTCGTGTTTCTGCAGGTAGCTGAGTATCGTTTCCTCCTTGAAGACATAACGGGCAGAGGAGTCGATATTTTCCGTGCAAGCACAAAGAAGAAGGAGGCAGGAAGTGATGAGTAGGAGGTGTTTTTTCACGTTGTAGGGCTGCGAAAGTGTAGTTATTTCTTGCAAAGTAACAAAAAAGTACAACGCCGTGCAAGTGTTCAGGCAAAAAAGTGCTTGTTTTGATGCTTGATTCCTTGTTTTTTGTCCTTATATCTAAACTTCCAGTCCATTTATCGGGGCATTTCTATGACTTCGAGGTCGCTGAAGTTGCCGTTGTCCACAGAGAAACGAACGAGGGTACGAACCTGGTGCCAGCCTTGCAGTCCTGCAGCTCCTGGATTGATGTGAAGCAGTTTCAGCCGCTCATCATACTGCACTTTCAGGATGTGGCTGTGGCCTGAGATGAAGAGTTTGGGCGGTCGGATGAGGAGTTGCTGCCTGATTCGTGGGTCGTAATGGCCTGGATAACCGCCTATATGAGTCATCAGAACATCGGCTCCTTCGCAAGTCCAACGCAGTTTCTCGGTGTAGAGTCTTCGCATATCTCCGCCGTCGCAATTGCCAAAGACGGCTTTCAAAGGACGGAACTCGTTGAGTCGGGTTGCCAGTTCGAGCGAGCCAATATCGCCAGCATGCCATATCTCGTCGCAGCTCTCGAAGTACTCGAGATAGCGATTGTCCCAATAAGCGTGGGTGTCGCTAAGCAGTCCGATGCGTTTCATCCCTCTTGATTTTCCTAATCATATATGTCAGCATGCATGTTGCTGCCACGAAGCTTATGGTATCGCTGATGGGCATCGAGAGCCAAACACCGTCCAGTCCCCACCACTTCGGCAAGATGGCAAGCAAGGGAATGAGGAAGAGCATTTGGCGCGTAACACTCAGGAAGATGCTCTTACCAGCGTGACCTATGCTCTGGAAGAAGTTTCCAATGACCATCTGAGCACCCACAAGTGGGAAGGCTGCCACAACGAAATGGAAGGCACGAACTGCTTTCTGGGTCAACTCAGGACCAGCTCCGAAGATATGAATGATGGGAGCAGGAATGAATTCGCCAGCCAGACATGCAAACAAGGTGATAGTCGTGGCTCCGATAATGCCGTAACGAAGCACACGGAAGACGCGGTCGTTCTGCCTTGCACCCCAGTTGTAGCCCACGATTGGCTGCATGCCTTGCACAAGTCCCATCACCACAGTTACGAACAAGAAGACCACTCTGTTCACGATTCCATAAGCTCCGATGGCCATATCGCCGCCATATTGGAGCAATCTGTTGTTGCAAATCAGTACCACCAGGCAAGCGCAACTGTTGAACAGGAACGGGCTGAGACCGATTGCGAGACATTGGCGGACTATATCGAGCCTGAGCCGATAGATGCCTCTTCGCAGATGAAGCAGTTCTGTGGGTCGGCTAAAGAGCCTCAATTGCCAGCAAAAAGCGACAGTCTGGGCAATGATGGTGGCCCAAGCAACACCCTGAATGCCCCATTTGAACACAAAGATGAAGAGCGGATCGAGTATGCAATTGACGATGATGGCAAGGAATGTGCAGCCCATTGCCAAGCGAGGATGACCAGCACTACGCAGTATCGCGTTCGAACCAAAATAGAGGTGTGTCACGATATTGCCAAGCAAGATGATGAGCATGTACTCGCGAGCGTAGGGTAGGGTGACGTCACTTGCTCCGAAGAGGTACAGAATGTTGTCCAGGAAGGGCAGGCAAACCAGCGTGAACAGCAAGCCAAGGATGACATTCAGGGTAATCGTGTTGCCCAGAATGTGCTGAGCCTCCTCGTATTTTCCTTGCCCGAGACGGACGCTTATCACCGTGCTTGCACCCACTCCAATCATGGCTCCGAAAGCAGCTGACAGGTTCATGAACGGGCTGGCCACAGCCATTCCGCTGATTGCTTCGTCGCCCAAGCCCTGACCCACAAAGATGCTGTCCACGATATTGTATATCGAAGAGGCCACCATCGCGATGATTGCGGGCAAACTATACTGCCAGAGCAGGCTGCCGATGGGTTTCGTTCCGAGTTCTGTGGGTATGTGTTGTCGCATACTATCCTGAAAAGCTTGACTTTCTTAGCGTTTGCAAAGGTACGAATTAAAAATGAAATAATGAAATAATGAAGGAATGAAAATGAAATAACGAAAGGATAAATCGTCTGTGATGACATTCTGACACTTTGCTCGGAATGTAGAAAGATTACTGACACTTTGAGTTTTTCTGACCCGCTGAGAATGCCACGAAATAGCTCAAATTGTGTCGAGGTCAAAAAGAACGCCTGTTTTCTCGATTTTCGTAACCTTTTGATTGTGTTCGACTTACGTTTGGGGCCTCTTGATGAGGGCTGTAATCTGTTCCGATTTAGAACAATAAATCGGTCAAATAGGCTTGTTTTGATGGGTGATTCGATGTGCTTAATTGCCCAACTTAACGTGCCAAGTTGTTCAACATGGCACGTTAAGTTTGCAAACTATCCCAGTTAAGTTTGTAAACCCTCCCTGTTAAGTTGACAAACTACCCTTGCTGAGTCGGTAAAGATGGCGTGTCTTCACCAAAACTGCTCCGTAGGTCGTCTAAAACCGAAGTGTTAAATAGTAAGCAAATCGGCCATTTCTGTGACAAGTTGAAAAGTGTGTCGCTTGTTCTTTTTGCATGTTTTTCTTTGAGAATAGGAATAAAATTCCTAAATTTGTAGCGTCTTTTTGTTACAAACCACCCTTTTGGGCGTTATATACATAAGACAATACACACAAAATGAAAACGAAGACTTTCATCCTCTTCTTCCTGTTGCCCATCCTCGCTTTTGCTGAGGAATCGGCTCTCGAAATGCTTTCACAGAGGCAAGCCGCCTTTGGTCGGACCATTCCGCAGGAAAAGGTCTTCATTCACATGGACAACACCTCTTACCAACTTGGCGATACAATCTGGTTCTCGGCCTACACTCGACGGACCGATACGGACAAGCCTTCCGACGTGAGCGGCGTGCTTTATGTGGAACTTTATGGGCAAGAAGGATACATGATAGAGCGTAAACTCATCCAAATGAAAGAGGGTCACGGCTCTGGATTCTTTGCTTTAAACAAATACATTCAGTACGCTGGTTTCTATGAACTTAGGGCTTATACTCGTTGGCAACTCAATTGGGGACGTTTCGAGCGCAAGCATACTGAAGACATCAAAACGTGGTTCGCAAGCAAACGGCAAGAGAAAGAGTATTTTCGTGACTATGAAAAGCTCTATAGTCGTGTGTTTCCCGTCTATGACAAACCCCTCGAACCAGGCGAATACACGCACGATATGACGCTTCGAGCCATGCGTCGTCTCTATCCCAATCCAGCTGATAATCCCAAGTTGACGCTCTCTCTTTATCCAGAAGGAGGCAATCTCGTGGAAGGAATGCCTTGCAGAGTGGCTTTTGAGGCGTGTTTCGACACTGGAGAATGGGCAGAAGGTTGGGTTGTTTATGATGGCGATTCAATCAAGACTGTGAATCGGGGCAGAGGACTCTTCGAGGTCATTCCGCAGAAAGGACTGGAGAAAGAGGTTCTCTTCGTCAGCAAAGACGGCAAACAAGCTAAAGCGAAACTGCCAAAACCAGAGCAGACGGGAGTTTCCCTGAAAGTGGAACAGACCGATAGCGGTTGGGTCGCTCATATCCGACATACTGCTGATTTGCAGGACGATAGCTTGGGTGTGAGCTTGATGTGCGAGGGAAAAAGTGTAACCCATAGTCTCCTCCAACCTTCCTCTAAAGGGAGAGGCTTTAAGTCCTTCCCTTTAGGGGAGAATTTAGGAGAGGCTTCTGGCGTCTATCAACTTACCGTCTTCGACACAAAAGGACGCGTTTTCGCTGACCGTCTCTTCTTCAATCGAGGCAAAGAGGACTTGAATCCCACGCTCAGCATAGAGGGTCTCAAGGAAGAATACCAGCCTTACGAACCTGTCAACCTTACGTTGAAAGCACCTCCAAGCAAGTCTTCCATTTCGATTTCGGTCAGAGATGATTTCCGAAGGGACTGCCTCTACGACGACTCTAACATCCTGACCGAGATGCTCCTCTCAAGCGAGATACGTGGCTTCGTGCCTCAACCTGGCTGGTATTTCGAGGCTGATGACGAGGAACACCGTCTCGCCCTCGACCTCTTGATGATGACTCAGGGCTGGCGACGCTTTGATTGGAGGGATATGGCTGTGCCCAATCTGTGGAACTTCACACAGCCTGCAGAATGGGCTCCCATCCTGATTGGCACCACTTACAAGAACATCATCGTCGATTTCGTTGAAGGTGAAGAGACGAACAACGAGAAGGAGGACGAAGAAGAATACCCTTTCAGCGAAGACGGAAGGAGCCCTCACGAAGATGATTACTATGAGACCAAGCCGATGGACTTGCCCGATATGTTTAGCAAAGGCAGGAGTGCGGAACGAGAAAAGATTGCTTACGACAAATCTGTCAACGCCAAAAATGATAAGAAGAACAGGGAACTCAAGGTTCATGCCGAGATAATTGCACTCGATGCAAAGACCTCCTTTGTCGGCGAAAGCGAGACTCTCAGGAAAGATTTCCGCATTCAATTGCCTCCTTATTACGGCTCGGCAATCGTCTTTATCAGCGCTGCAGATACGACTAAATGGAAGAAAAACGAGACTTATACTTGGATACAGGCTGAACCAGACAACCTCGAGACGGATTATATGTACTTGCCTGCAAGTGCTAAGCTGAGGCGAAAGATATTCGTTGAACCGGCAGATTACCTTTCTCGCATAGTTTGGCCGTATCCACGATTTGTGAATCCTTACTCATATTACCAGAATCATCTTGCTCCCACACCTGAGAAAAAGAATGCAAATGGCAAGTGGATAAGGCTCGATGACGAGACCATCATGAGCGAAGTGACCATAAAGGCAAAGCGGCGAGGCTTGAATAAGTTCGACGACACTTGGCCAATCTTTGCCATTGATGCCGAAGATGCCGATAACATAGCACAAGATATTGGATTGGGCTTTATGCGGGTCTATACGGCGGACTTTGGTGTCGGAGTGGTAGAAAGGAAGTTAGGGGAAGGTCAGGAAGCGACCTTCGAGACTCGCGACGGCGCAGGATATACACGAAGAATGATTATGGCCATGCGGGGCGACTCGATTCCGCCTGATTCCATATATGCAAGGAAGTATCTTAGGTCACTACACGACATCGGTATGTCCCCAGGTGAAGCAATGGAGTATCAAGGCAATGGCGTCTGGGATATGTATGTCTTTTACTCTGATTACAGTCCTCGACTGTATGGCAACGATATGTAT
>CACXUA010000094.1 GCA_902770725.1 uncultured Bacteroidales bacterium
ATATCGGGCAGAGAGGACGCTGTCTATGCGGGTGAGGTGCTTGTTGCTCGTGATGCGTTTCCACAGCGTAGGCTTCTTCTCCTGCGCTCCGGCCTGCAGAAAGACCAGCATGGCTAACAGTCCAATAACGGGAAGTCTCATTCTATTTCGAACCATGGGCAACTGTGCGTTAAGGAATCCTGGCAAGATTGCCAGTGTTGGGTACACGACTTACTTGAAGCAGACTTTTGCCTGACAGACGACATCGCTCTCATTCTTCCGCACCTCGATGTCCGTCTCGTCTTCGTTGACGATTTGCTCGTAGAAGCAGAGACGGTCTCCAAGATAGGATTCAGCCTTGTAGGCAATCTCGAAGCGGCTGATGTGTTGCTGCTCGAAGCGCTCGCGGGGAAAGAGGTCGAGGATGTGCTCGATGTACTTGATGCTGTTGATGTGGCCGTTGATGTCAACATCGCTGTAATAGGTGTCGATGGTGCGGATGAGTTGTGGCTCGCGGAAACGGAAACGTCCATGGCCCTCGATGGGGCAGATGTTCTCTTCCTCAGGGACAATATACCTGAGGATGTCGCCGTCGTAGAGCGTCAATAGGTCACAAGGCTTCCGCGTCTCCAAGTCAATCATCGCCCATACACTTCTGGCATAGCCAAGAGGCTTGCCGTCAGCATTATGGATGGAGAAGTTACGGTTTGTGAATAGCTTCATCACGCTCTCCACCCAAGTTCTCACTTCGCAATGTTCATATTGCCGAGGCATCTCGTTCATCTCGATGCTGAGACGCGAGAGCACCCAAGTGTGCCTGGTCTCGTTTAATGCACCGATGCCCCAACCGCGCTTCTGTGAGTGATTGCCAGCAGCGTTGAGCAAGTGATTGCCAAGCACACCAAGAAAGATGCGACCCGTGAAGTCAACATGGAAAGGCTCAACAAAGAAAGGGTAGGAGTCGATGCGTTCCACGGGCACGGCCCCCCTCTGTCTCCCCCGAGGGGGAGGAATTGTTTGTCGCCTTGTCGCTTCCATTAGTAATTAGTGTTCTCCCCTCGGGGAGTTAGGGGGGCCTCTCTCTCCTCTTCTCTCTTCGCAATGTAAGCATCGAGGCGTTCAATGCAAGACTTCGTGACTGCAATGCGGCCTGTGCGGACAAACTGCAAGACGCAACCGAGCGCGTCGAGCTGGGTGAAGAGCTCTATCACATCTCTTGTGATGCCTGTGTTCTCGACGATGGTGTATGTTGGGTTCACCTCGACGATGCGGGCATCATAGCGACGAACAATGCAAGATATGTCTTGATTGGCAAGCACCATCGGCGTGGAAAGCTTCAGCAAAGAGGTCTCGAGGATGAATATCTCGTTGTCCACAAAACAGTTAGCCTGCAGGACATCTACCTTCTTCTCGATTTGCTTGGTCAGCATCTCAGCCATCTCCTGCTTGCAGTAACAGGTAATCGTGTACTTGTGGACGCCAGGAGTGGAAGAGGCGCATACATTGAGGCTCTCAATGTTTACCTGCCGACGGGTAAAGACAGCGGTTATCTGATTGAGGATACCTGCGAAGTTCTCGGAATAGACGATGAGCGTGTAGAGCGTCAAGCCGTCGTGACTGAGCAAAGCACCTTCGTGACCTGGTACAGCAGGACGAGCCACTGCATTACGCTTGAAGGTCTCCTTCTGGCTGCCTTCTCGTGCATCCTGAGCAAGAGTGGCCCTGCGCTGACGAGCCAAGTTCTTCTCGAAGCTGTCGCGTTCAATAGCTGCTGCTGCATAGACAGCTTCATTGAAGCCTTGCATCTCCTTTGCCTGCTCCAGCTCGTCACATTTGCCGCAAGTATTGCAATCGCCACATTCGGCGTTTCCTGTTTTCTTCTTTGTCTTCATAACTATGAACTATGAATCATGAACTATTAATTAACCTCAAGCAGCATCTCGTCCACATTGGCTCCAGGAGGTGTCATGGGGAGCACATTGTCTTCTTCCTTCACAGCACACTGCAAGAGGTACGGACCCTTTGTGTTGAGCATCTCCTTGATGGCAGCATCGAGGTCCTTGCGATCAATAACGGTACGGCAAGGAATGTTATAGCCTGCGGCAATCTTCTCGTAATCGGGGTTGAGCATCGGTGTGAAGGAGTAGCGCTTGTTGAAGAACATGTATTGCCACTGCCTAACGTTGCCGAGGAAGTTGTTGTTCAGGAGTATCATCTTCACGGGAATCTGGTTCTCCATGATGGTGCCCAGCTCCTGTATTGTCATCTGGAAGCCTCCGTCACCACAGAACATGCAGACTGTTCTGTCGGGAGCGCCATAGCAAGCACCCATAGCTGCTGGAATGCCGAAGCCCATCGTGCCGCAACCACCGCTGGTAACTACGGAGCGAGGTTCTGTGAATTTGAAGTAACGGCAACCGAACATCTGGTTTTGTCCGACATCAGTCACGAGGATGGCTTTGTTCTTGGCTGCCTCGCTAACTTTGCGCACCACTTCGCCCATCAAGAGTGGGCCTTCTGTGGGATTGAGGGCGGCATCGATAACCTTTGTGAACTCCTTCTCTTCATATGGCTTGAAGCCTTCAATCCAAGCTTTATGAGTAGCCTTCTGCACAAGCTTCGTTACGGCTGGAAGTGTCTGCTTGCAATCTCCGAGGACAGAGAGAGTAGGCTTCACGTTCTTACCAAGCTCGGATGGGTCAATCTCGAAGTGTATAACCTTTGCCTGTTTAGCATAGGTCTTCAGGTTGCCTGTTACGCGGTCATCAAAGCGCATACCTACTGCGATGAGCAGGTCGCACTGGTTGGTCATCACGTTGGGCGCAAGGTTGCCGTGCATGCCAAGCATTCCTTTATTGAGCGGATGGTTGGAAGGAGCGGCAGAAAGGCCGAGAATGGTTGAGCCAAAAGGTATCTGAGCCTTCTCGCAGAGGGCAAGCAACTCTTTGTTAGCTCCAGCCAGTTCAACGCCTTGACCAACAAGCATGAAGGGCTTCACGCTTTCGTTAATCATCTGAGCGGCTTTCTCGATGGCGCCTTCTTCCGGCTGAGGATAGGGATTGTAGCTGCGGATGAAATCGACCTTCTGCGGAGCATACTCTATCATGGCAGTCTGCGCGTTCTTTGCAAAGTCGAGTACAACAGGGCCTGGCCTGCCGCTCTTTGCAATGAAGAAGGCACGAGCCACTGCCCAAGGGATGTCCTCGGCACGACGAATCTGGAAGTTCCACTTCGTGATAGGTTGTGTTACGCCAACCACATCGACCTCCTGGAAAGCATCGGTACCGAGCATGGCAGCGCCGACCTGACCGCAGATAACGACCATAGGCGTGGAGTCAATCATGGCATCGGCAACGCCTGTAATCGTATTCATTGCTCCTGGGCCGCTTGTCACGATAGCACAACCTACCTTACCACTGACGCGAGCATAACCCTGAGCGGCATGAACGGCAGCTTGTTCATGACGAACAAGGATGTGATGTAGGGTCTTCTTGTGGTCGTAGAGTGCGTCGTAGGTGGGCATGATAGCGCCGCCAGGATAGCCGAAGAGCACATCTACACCTTCGTGTTCAAGGCTTCTCATCAAAGCCTCTGCACCTGATATTTTTTCGTTTACCATAGTTAATCGATTATTCTGATTCCGCCCTTATCGGCACTTGCAACAGATTGCGCATAAGCCCTCAATGCTTTGCTTACGACTCTGTTGCGACGCAGGGGTTGCTGTGGACGAGCTGCAAGTTCTTCGTCGCTCAGCTTCACGTTGATGGAGCGACTGGGGATGTCGATGACGATGATATCGCCGTCCTTTATCTTACCGATGTTGCCGCCGCTGGCTGCCTCGGGACTGATGTGCCCGATGGAGAGACCGCTGGTGCCGCCTGAGAAGCGTCCGTCGGTGATGAGGGCGCATTCCTTGCCCATGTGCATCGACTTGATGTACGAGGTGGGGTAGAGCATCTCCTGCATGCCAGGACCGCCTTTCGGGCCTTCGTGCGTGATGACGACGCAATCGCCCTTCTTCACTTTGCCGCCCAAAATGCCTTCGCAAGCGTCTTCCTGAGAGTCGAAGCAGACGGCCGGACCCTCAAAGTGCCAGAGCTCGGGAGCAACGCCGGCAGTCTTTACTACGCAGCCGTCCTGGGCGATGTTTCCGAAGAGGACAGCCATTCCGCCATCCTTCATGTAGGCGTGTTCGATGTCGCGGATGCAACCGTTCTCGCGGTCTGTGTCGAGTGTCTCGAAGTATGTTTCCTGCGAGCCCATCACGTTGCTGAACTTGCCGCCTGGAGCGCTACTATAGATGCGCTTTGCCTCTGGGTCGATGGTTTTGCCTGTGATGCTGTATTTCTCAATGTCTTCGCCAAGTGTGGCGCCGTTGACGCGCTTGCAGGAGAGGTCGAGCAGGTTGCCTTTAGCGAGTTCGCCAAGTATGCCGAGAATGCCTCCAGCACGGTTCTCCTCCTGAATGCTGTACTTCTGCCAGTTCGGCGAGAGCTTACAGAGGAAGGGCACTTTGCGGCTCAGCTCGTCGATGTCCTTCATCTTGAAGTCCACTTCAGCTTCCTGAGCGACTGCAAGCAGGTGGAGCACAGTGTTTGTGCTTGCGCCCATAGCGATGTCGAGCGTCATGGCGTTGAGGAAAGCCTGACGGGTTGCGATGCTGCGTGGCAGTACCGACTCGTCGCCGTCTTCGTAGTAAGCGAGGGCATTCTTGACGATTATCTTGGCTGCGTCCTTGAAGAGCTGTATGCGGTTCTTGTGTGTGGCGAGGATGCTTCCGTTGCCAGGGAGCGAGAGTCCGATGGCTTCGGTCAGCGAGTTCATAGAGTTCGCTGTGAACATACCTGAGCAAGCGCCGCAGCCTGGGCAAGCCATCTGCTCTACCTGAGCCAGTTCCTCGTCGCTGACGGTTGGGTCGCCACCTTTCACCATTGCCGTGATGAGGTCGGCATTTTCACCGTTGAGCTTGTGAGATTCCATTGGTCCACCGCTTACGAAGACGGCCGGGATGTTTAGTCTCATGGCAGCCATCAGCATGCCTGGGGTCACTTTGTCGCAATTCGAGATGCAGACCATCGCATCTGCTTTGTGAGCGTTGATCATGTACTCCACCGAGTCGGCGATGATGTCGCGCGAGGGTAGGGAGTAGAGCATGCCGTCGTGACCCATGGCGATGCCGTCGTCGATGGCGATGGTGTTGAACTCAGCTGCGTAGCAACCGAGCTTTTCTATCTCTTGCTTTACGATTTGTCCTATCTCGTGGAGGTGTGTATGACCGGGGACGAACTGTGTGAACGAGTTGACGACAGCGATGATTGGCTTGCCGAACTGTTCCCTCTTCATGCCGTTAGCGACCCAAAGAGCACGTGCTCCAGCCATGCGACGACCTTCGGTGCAGACTGAGCTTCTTAATGTATGTTTCATAGACCTTTATCTTTCTTACGTACGCGAATTGGCCGCAAAGTTAGCATAAATCTTTCTTTTAGCCAACAAAACGACACATTATTATATTCTATATGCGCAAAAAGATATAATAAAGCATAAATATGCTTACAAAACAGCAAAAGCGGCAG
>CACXUA010000095.1 GCA_902770725.1 uncultured Bacteroidales bacterium
CTATTGCTATTATTCTATTACTATCAAGCGTTTGCATGTAACAGGTATTATTAATACAAGTCATAAATACGCAGCAGGTCTTGTTGGCTATCAATATTACGGCACCTTGAATATCATCAACTGCTGGAGCAGTGTAACCATCAATAGCAGCACAGCGGATGATTATACCAGCCATGGTGGATTCGTCGGCTATAACTACGCAGATATCAACATCACCAACAGTCGCTTCGATGGCAAGCTGTTGACGGCAGAGGAATTGTCACTTCAAAAGACTTATCAAAGCATCCTTCAACTTCGAGAGCAAGCGCTTTTTGCAGAAGGCGACTTCTACGACCTGATGTATGCCAACCCGAATTTGCAGCGACAATATGCCTTCATCCGTCATTCAGGAAAGAAGTTTGCGCTTGTTGTTGCCAACTTCTCCGACCAGGAAGAGACCATTTCACTTTCTCTTCCAAAGCATTTCTTTGACCTTACTGGTATTAAAGAAAAGTCGAAACAAACAAAGACTAACTTACTGAACGGCAATAAAGTAAGCATTCCGTTCAATTCAAACGAACCTATTCGCCTTACCCTACCAGCCAACTTCGGAATTGTGCTGTGCTAACTTCCCAAACTTAACGTGGATAGTTTGCAAACTTCACGTGGATAGTTTGCGAACTTCACGTGGATACTTTGCGAACTTAACAGGGAGTTATAACGGCTTCTCCCCTTCGGTGTAGTTCGTCAGGCACATTTGTTCGCCATTATAAACAGCGTAAGTGAACTGCGAAATCCAGTCGCCCAGGATGATGACGCGTGTTTGCCGACTCAAAGCGAGGTCGAGTTCGATGTGACGATGCCCGAAGATGAAGTAATCCACCTCTGGATGCTCCTTCAAGTATTGCTTTGCGAAGATTACGAGAGGCTCTTTGTCCTCGCCCTGATATGGTGGTTCGCCGCCATTTCCATTTAACGAAGACTCGTGTTTCTGGCGGCTGTGTTTGGCCCAATTAAGTCCGAAAGGCATTCCCAAAGCAGGATGCAACCAACGGAACAGCCATTGGCAGAACTTATTGTGGAAGATGCCTCGAATCAGTTTGAACTTCCAATCCCTGTCTCCAAGCCCGTCGCCATGAGCAAGATAGAACGTCTGGTCGCCTATCTCCAAAGTGAGAGGCTGGTGATGCAACGTCACGCCACACTCTTTCTCCAAGTAGTCGAGGCACCAGATATCGTGATTGCCGGTAAAATAATGCACTTCGATTCCCATATCGGTTAGTTCGCTCACCTTGCCCAAGAAACGTGTAAATCCCTTAGGCACAACGGTTTGATACTCGAACCAAAAGTCGAACATGTCGCCAAGCATGTAGATTGCGCCGGCTTTATCCTTGATTTCATCGAGGAAACGGACCAGTCTTCGTTCCTGCTGACGAGGGTGTTTGATGGCAAGACTGCCTAAATGCGCATCACATATAAAGTAAATGTTCTTCATCGCTCTGTGTTCTGTGTTCTATAATTACAGGAATCCCAGTTCCATCTTTGCTTCTTCGCTCATCATTTCTTTGTCCCATTCGGGCTCGAAGACAAGGTTCACTTCGACCTTTTCGATGCCCGTGATGGTCTCAAGTTTCTGCCTGACGTCCTCGACAATAAAGTCGGCTGCAGGACAATTGGGAGCCGTCAGCGTCATATCGACACTCAGAGCGGTGTTTTCCTCGCTGAGTTCTATGCGATAGATGAGCCCCAGGTCGTATATGTTGACAGGGATTTCGGGGTCGAAGACTGTCTTGAGCACCTCGATCACGCGTTCCTGCATCTCCAATTCGGAATTGGTATTTGACGGAGTTTCCTTCATATCTTCACTAAATCTTTCCGTTTTCATGGTAGCTGTAATAGTCGTTTCCTGCAAAGATTACGTGGTCCACAAGGCGGATGCTCACGGCTTTGCAGGCTTCATCTACTTTCTTGGTGAGGTTGTCGTCCTCCCTGCTTGGCTGCGTTCTGCCACTCGGATGATTGTGGGCAAGGGCAACGATGGTGGCGTTGGAATGGCATGACGAAGGAGGCAGCGAACATCGACCGAAGCCCCAGCTATGCCGCCTCTGCTAAGCAGGACCGAGCCCTTGACTGCCATGCCTTGATCGAGCAGAAGCAAGTGGCATTCCTCTATCTGAAGGTCTTGAAGAATGGGACGGAAATAGTCAACTGTGTCGGAAGTGTCTTTGATGCGCATCCGTTTGGGCAATTCTTCCTTGAGGCGTTGGTTGGCAAGTTGGCAAGCGGCAATGATGGTAATTGCTTTCGCTTCACCGATACCTTCGTAACGCATCAGTTCCTGAACGGAAGCTTTACCCAGAGACATCAGGCTGTCGCCGTAATCCGAAAGGATGTTTCGCATGATATCGACAGCCGATTTGCCAGGCACGCCGCTTCCGATAAGGATGGCCAGCAGCTCTGCCTTGCTGAGAGAACCTGCGCCGTTGGCAAGCAAACGTTCGCGAGGTCTGTCTTCCGGTGCCCAATTCTTAATTGCTTTCATCTCTATATCACGTTTTCTGTTGCCTGAAAGTCTGTTGTCTATTGTCCGTCGTCCATTGTCTTCTATTCGTAAAAGTTTTCTTTAAACGCCTGCAGTTCCTCGTTTCTGCCGCAAATGCACCGCAGCCACCAAGCACGGATGAAACCTGTTCCGTACCCGATTAGCTGGATGAAACTTGCCCAAATCGAGAGGAAACCTATCTTTATGCTGTGGTTCCGAATGGAACTATCCACGAAGACGAGCAACGAGAAAAGCAGCAATGGAAGCAAAGCCAAGAGCATAATTGCCGCTCCTAAGTAGGCGACGATGAGCCCCATGTTGCAGCCTGTGCCACCGAAGAAACCGACGTATAACCCGAGACCCGTGAAGACCAGACCGACGAGGAACAGCAACAAGCAAAGGAAGACGCCTATCGTGAAGACGGCTGGCAAGAGATGCACAAGTTTCAGGCTGCCCGGATGTCTTTTCATCAAGTTGATGCGAGCAATTCCTGAATTGTGAACTTGCTTGAAGAACTTCTTGAAGTCGGTTCTGCGCTTGTGCCAAACCCATGCTTCTGGGAAGAGACGGCAAGTCGCTCCACTCTTGTAGATGCGCAGGCTCAAGTCGATATCTTCACCGAATCGCATGGAAGAAAAGCCGCCTAACTGTCGGTAGAGGCTGCGACGAATGCCCAGATTGAAGGAACGCGGATAGAACTTCTTGTCCATTTGCTTCTTTCCGCCACGAATGCCGCCAGTCGTAATGAACGATGTCATGCTGTAGCTGATGGCTTTCTGAACAGGCGTGAAGCTCTCGTGAGCACGGTCCGGACCGCCCCAAGCATCGCATTCCTGCTTGTTTAACTCAGCCTCGACCTCTTTCAGAAAGTCGGGAGGCAGGACGCAATCGCTGTCGAGGAAGATGAGGAACTCACCCTGACTACGTTCCGCAGCAAAGTTTCTGGTCGGTCCTGGACCGCTGTTCTCCTTTGTGTAATAGCGGAGCTGAAGCTTGCCGGCATACTTGTGGACAACACTTTCGCAGGGTTTGGTCGAGCCATCCTCAACGATGACGACCTCCATATCCTTGAAAGTTTGCTCTGTCAGGCTTTCGAGCAGTTCATCGACCTCATCCGGACGATTATATACGGGCACTATAATTGAGTACTTCATTTACTTGTTAATTAGGAAAATGGCTGGAATCTTGCTCAGGTCGGGCAGTTTCGTTTTCTTCCATTCCGAGATTGGGAGGGTTCGGATGTATTCGTCGGCAGTCGTGATGCCTGCAGCTATGCAGAGGCGTGTCTGCGGACGAAGGGTGCTGACGAGTGCTTGGAACATCTTCTCGTTGCGGTATGGCGTCTCGATGAAAAGTTGTGTCTGTCCTTCCGTCCACGCTCTTGACTCGAGGGCTTTCAGTCGTTTTGCCCGATCCGAAGCGTCAACAGGGAGATAACCATTGAAGGCGAAGCTCTGTCCGCCCAGTCCACTACTCATCACAGCCATTATCATGCTGTTCGGACCAACAAGCGGAACGACTCGCAATCCTTCCCGCTGAGCTATCCTAACAATGTCGGCTCCTGGGTCGGCTACTGCTGGGCAGCCTGCTTCGCTGATGACTCCGACAGATTTTCCCTCGCGAAGCGGCTGCAGATACTGGCTGAACTGCTTCTCGTCGGCGTGCTTACCCATCTCGAAGAACGTGCAATCGTCGATGGGAAAGGCTTTGTCGGTCTGTCGAAGGAAACGTCGTGCGGAGCGGATATTCTCGACGACAAAGTGCCGAATGCCCATGATAACCTCATGATTGTAAGGGGGCAAGACCTGTTCTATCGAGGTTTCGCCAAGCGTTACGGGTATGAGGTAGAGTGCTGCAGGCATTTCTTCAGTTAAGAGTTAAGAGTTATAAGTTAAGAGTTGATGGATGCTGCGATGTCTTCTGGCGCAACGAGTTTCTGCTCGCCGCTTGTCATGTTCTTGAGCATCACCTTTCCTGCCTGCATTTCCGTCTCGCCAGTCATTGCGACGAAGGGAATGCCTTTCTGGTTGGCATACTGCATCTGCTTCTTCATCTTGCTGGCATCGGGATAGATTTCGCATCGGATGCCTTGCCCACGAAGCTGTGAGATGATGGGAAGCGAGTAGTCTGTCTCCTTCTCGCCGAAGTTGATGAAGAGCACCTGAGTTGCCGTCGTGACGGCTTCCGGGTAGAGGTTCAGCTGATTGAGAACGTCGTAGATGCGGTCCGCACCAAAGCTAATCCCCACTCCACTCAAGCCGGGCATACCGAAGATGCCAGTCAAATTATCGTAGCGACCGCCTCCCGTAATGCTTCCTATCTCGACATCCAGGGCTTTCACCTCGAAGATGCAGCCCGTATAATAGTTGAGACCGCGTGCAAGCGTCAGGTCAAGTTCCAGTTTAGAGTGTAGGTTTGAGAGTTTCGAGAGCACATATTCCACCTCGTCTATGCCTTTCTGTCCGACCTCGCTGCCAGCCAGAGCCTCGCGCATCGTCTGGATCTTCTCTGCATTCGAACCGCTGAGCTTGATGATGGGCTGCAGCTTCTGGATAGCTTCCTCGCTGATGCCATCCTCGCGAAGCTCTTCGTTCACTGCATCGAGACCAATCTTGTCGAGCTTGTCGATAGCCACCGTGATGTCCACAATCTTGTCGGCTTCGCCAATCATCTCAGCTATGCCGGAGAGAATCTTGCGGTTGTTTATCTTGATGCAAACGCGGATTCCGAAACGACGGAACACCTCATCGACAATCTGCATCAGTTCCACCTCGCAGAGTAACGAGTCGCTTCCCACCACATCGGCATCACACTGATAGAACTCGCGATAGCGTCCTTTCTGCGGACGGTCGGCTCGCCAAACGGGTTGAATCTGATAACGACGGAAAGGCAAAGCCAATTCCTCACGATGCTGAACGACATAACGGGCGAAGGGAACAGTCAAATCATACCTGAGACCCTTTTCGCAGAGCTGAGCAGCAAGGTGTCCTGTAGCGCCAGAGGCAAGGTCCTCAGAGGAGATTCCGCGCAGGAAGTCTCCGCTGTTCAGTATCTTGAAGAGCAGTTTGTCGCCTTCCTCGCCGTACTTGCCCATCAGGGTGGAAAGGTTTTCCATTGCGGGAGTCTCAATTTGCTCGAATCCGTAGAGCGAATAGACCTCGCGAATCGTGTTGAAAATGTAGTTACGACGCGACATTTCCTGTGGTCCGAAGTCGCGTGTACCCTTTGGTATACTAGGTTTTTGTGCCATAATCTGAATAGCGATTTATTGTTTTGCGAATGCAAAGGTACGAATAAGCGAGCGAAATACAAAAGGAAAACGAAAGTTTTTCTTTATATTTCCGAGCGAAGAATAGAGTCAAGTCGTCCAAATAGGCTAAGGTACTTGATAAAGTTAACGTGTGAAGTTGGGCAAGTTAACGTGTGAAGTTGGGTGATTTAACGTGCCATGTTGGGAAACTTAACGTGCTTCGTGTATTTTTGGCGCCCGCCAAAAATGTTCGTAGCGCCCGCCAAAAGAAACCGTAGCGCCCGCCAAAAATATTCACGGCGCCCGCTACGAACCAAATTTTACATAGGATTTACTTTCACTTTTCACTTAAAGGTTGTACCTTGACCTATGGTCGAGCTACACTCTTCGCTCGGAAATATAAAGAAAAACTTTCGTTTTCCTTTTGTATTTCGCTCGCTTATTCGTACCTTGAACTGCGGTCGAGCTACTGGCTTCGCTCGGAAATATAAAGAAAAACTTTCGTTTTCCTTTTGTATTTCGCTCGCTTATTCGTACCTTTGCAAGCGCAAAAGACAAAAAGCAATGAATTTCTTCAGGAAGAAAGATAAAGACGAGGAACCGAAGACGACTGGCAACAGCCAGCAAATGGCCGAAGATACACAGCCGGGCTTGCCTATCGAGGGAGGCATAAACTTCATTATCGAGGACGCTACTGCCCCTCATCCCAGACGCGATAGCCGCATTCTGAACTCTACGCAGCTGCAGCGAGTAAAGGATGCCAAAAAGCTGGCCGAGACGAAACTGGTAGGGTTGGAAGAGAATCTGGAACGCCTCAAAGCTCAACAACAATGGCTCAGACGTTACCAAGAAACAAGTATGGCTCTGGAACGAGAGAAGAAACATCTCTTCGAACTCAATAAGCAGAAGGCCGTGATGGCAAAGGAATCGAGCATGCTGGAACGTTACGACCTCTTCGAAGGCATTCATGGCGTCTATCAGAAACTCGCTGTGGTGAAGGAACAGATTGGCCGAGACAAGCGAGGACTGAGCCTGCTGGAGCGAGAAGCAGACGAGAACCGGCAGAAGATGACGGAGCAGGAGAAGCGCCAGCAGCAAGCGTGCGAACAATACCAAAACGCCACAACAAGCCTGCACGATGTCTTCGATCACGTCTGCAGCGCTTATCAATTGACAGGAAACAACGAGGCTCTCGATGCTGAAACGGTTTTCCTGGCAGACTATAATAATAAGGTAAAGGAGGATGCAAAGGCTCTCTCTTCCCTGATAACAGAAAAGGAGAGGGAGACAGAAAGGCTTCAAGTCGCTGTGGAACAGCTTCGCAGCAAACGGCAAAGCATGGAAATTCACGAAAATATGCTTCGTCATGGAGAAGCTGTCCTCTTGCAACTCAAGCACTTGGAAGACAGAGACAAGCGCAGGACTGAGTTTCAGCAGCGACGTCAGCAAGCCACAAAACGTCAGAACGAAGAGAATGAGTTGCTGAGCAGAACTTTCTCGCAGTTCCAGGACCTCGTTTCTCAAAGCGAAACAGCTGAGGGTGAGCTGAGTATGCACCGCTCGTACATTCAAGGTCAAGACGGCTTGATGCTTCAGGAAAGAGCCTTGATGCTGAAAGGTCGCAGGCAAATGTTGCACTCTGCCCTTTCACTTT
>CACXUA010000096.1 GCA_902770725.1 uncultured Bacteroidales bacterium
ACGACGAATATGTCTGGCTTGAGCCATTCTACTGTCGGTACGAAGTCCATCACACCGCTACCCTTGTTGATGAAGGCCTCTTTGACGTACTTGATGCTCGTTCGAGTACTGGCTTGAAGGCAGAGATATGCCAAATACCGACCCGACTCGACCTTGCTGGAACGTGGATTGACCAGCCTTATGTCAGTTGCTTTGCTCCAGGCTGGGCACTGACCATCTCGCTCATTCCGAACTTCGAGGTAAGGGAACGATGCGGCCTCTCTACCTCTACTCGCAAACAGATACAGAGGATTTGGCCCATAAAACTGCCCGACATGGATGCTGAGATGCTGGCAAAACTCGTCTTTTGCTTCGAGAACGACCCAGAACGAAGTGACGGCATCATTTCCGGAGCACAAGATGCTATCGGAATCTGTGTGCCAGGTCTTTGCCGACACCATTATGATGCGCGTTATTGGCCCGACAAGATAGAGACATGCAACGATGAGAAAGTGCTCAGCTGGCTGGAAAGTCATCTTTGCCTCATACCCATGTTCCCACGCAGACCAGGCTGCTCGGTAGTAGAAGGCAAGGACATCACAGAGCCGAAGGTAAGGGCGCTTGCAAAGGCTGCTGACGATTGTTGGGAAGGCATCATGCAGCTCGACCTCAAAGCCTTTGCCGAAGCCTACAAAGCCTCGTTCGAAGCTCAGATTGCGATGTTCCCAGCCATGATTCAACCAGGTGTTCAGGACTACATCGACCAGTATTCAGCGATGGATGGCGTACTGGCATGGAAGATGCCGGGAGCCGGTGGTGGAGGCTATCTGGCACTCGTCCTCGATGATGCCGAAGCATTCTGCCAGACTCATAAAGAAGCTATTCAACTCACTATTCGTAGAACCTAAACATAAACACTTATGCTACACATTAAAGAAGAGGTTGCTCGCTGCCTTTTGTGCGAAGATGCTCCTTGCACGAAAGCTTGCATTAAAGGTGACCCTGCCCGTGCCATTCGTGCCATTCGTTTTGACAACAGCAAGAATGCAGGCAGATGGATTGCAGACTGCTCTGATGCCGACTTGGAAAGGGCGGAACAAGCTTGCATCCACTACGACCAGCCTATCCGAATCCGCGAACTGCTTCGTTCAGCTTGTCAAGAGTTCGAAACGCCAGACACAAACCCATCTTTGCAAATCACTTTCTGCGGCATCAAATGCGAGAACCCATTCTTCCTGGCTTCATCAGCCATTTGTACCAACTATGAGATGGTGGCGCGAGCTTTCGACATGGGCTGGGGCGGCGTTTTCTACAAGACCATTTGCAAACAGGACATCCGAGAGGTATCGCCCAGATTCGATGCCATCAAGGAGAACACTTCCTTCGCTGGCTTCCGCAACATGGAACAGCTGAGCGAGAACCCTTACGAGGTGGACTTCGACATCCTGAAGCGCTTGAAGCAGAACTACCCGTCTAAAGTGGTGATTGCCAGCATCATGGGTCAGTTCGAAGAGGAGTGGATAGAGCTTGCCAAGATGGCTGAGTTTGCGGGTTGCGATGCAGTAGAGCTGAACTTCTCGTGCCCTCAAATGCGACTGGCTGGCATGGGTAGCGATGTGGGGCAAGACCACGAACTCGTCACAGCCTACACTGCCTACGTCAAGCAGAACGTGAAGATTCCCGTCATTCCCAAGATGACGCCGAACATCACACACATGAAAGAGCCTGCGCTTGGAGCTTACTTTGCCGGAGCAGACGCCATTTCAGCCATCAACACCATCAAGAGCGTCACATTCTCGCCAGAGGCTGAGGTCAGCGAGAAGAAGACGGTGTCGGGCTACTCTGGTCGTGCCGTGAAGCCCATCGCTCAGCGTTTCATCCTCGAAATGGCACAGAACCAGATCATGAAGGGCATCGAACTGAGCGGCATTGGTGGCATTGAGACATGGCGGGACGCTTTGGAGTACATCCAGATAGGTTGCCGAAATGTGCAGGTTTGCACGGCTGTCATGGAGTACGGCTACCGCATCATCGACGACCTCATTCTGGGCATGACGACCTACATGGCTGAGCGTGGCATCGAGCATCTGGAGGACCTTGTGGGCGAGCAACTGCCTTCGTTTGTCCTGCCTTCTGAACTCGACAGAGAAACGATGGTGCTGCCCAAGATTGACCGCGAGAAATGCATGGGCTGCGGACGCTGCCACATCTCTTGTACCGACGGCGGACACCAAGCTATCAGCTTCGACCTGACAGAAAGGAAGCCGCACATCATCGGCCAGAAATGCGTGGGCTGCCACCTCTGCCGACTCGTCTGCCCAACTGGAGCAATAGGAATGTCAAAGAGATTCAAGAAACAATGATTTATGCAACCACGAATTACACGAATTAATATAACTGAACTTTCGGAAGTAAAAATGGAAGTAAAAATGGAAGTTAATTCGCTACACTCATGGAAGTTAAAATGGACAATAGTAAACGAAGCTGCTAGCATCCAAGGCTATCGTCCAGCACGAAGTGCTTTACTTCCAGCCAGCGAAGTGCTTTACTTCCAGCCAGCAACGCTGGCGTAACTTCCTATTTAACTTCATCTTATAACTTCCGAAACTTTAATAATATAATAAAAACAACAGATTTAACGGATTAAACGGATTATTAAATTCGTGTAATTCGTGCAATTCGTGGTCTAAAAAAAAATCCGTGTAATCCGTTGTTTAAGAAAGAACTATGAAAGTCGTCATTTTAGATGGTTTCACTGCCAATCCGGGTGATTTGTCGTGGGATGGGCTCAAGCAGTTTGGCGAACTCAAGGTCTATGAGCGCACCAAGCCGGAAGAGTTGCTTGAAAGAGCCAAAGGAGCCGAAGTGTTGCTGACGAACAAGGTCATCATCGATGCTGATACGATGGCTGCCCTACCCGACCTGCGATACATCGGCGTTCTGGCAACGGGCTACAACGTAGTGGACATCGCGGAAGCCCATCGCCGAGGCATTGCTGTGACGAACATCCCAGCCTACAGCACAATTTCGGTAGCCCAAATGGTGATGGCACACTTGCTGAACATCACTAATCAGGTCGCGCTCCACGCCGAAGCCGTCAGGAAAGGCGAATGGCAGAACTGCAAGGACTTTTCGTTCACGAAGGCACCTCTCATCGAACTGGATGGCCTCACTTTTGGCATTATCGGTCTCGGAAATATCGGCAAGCAAGTGGCTAAAATGGTGCAAACCTTTGGCATGAAGGTCTTGGCCGTCAGCAGCAAGTCGGAAGCGGAACTTCGGCAGCTAAACATCAGAAAGGCAACTGGTTACGAGCAACTTTTCAGCGAGGCAGATGTGGTGAGTCTGCATTGTCCGCTGACCGACGAGACCCACCATCTTGTCAATCGTGAACGACTTTCCCTGATGAAGCCCACAGCCATCCTCATCAACACAGGCCGAGGTCCCTTGCTCGACGAACAGGCTGTCAGCGAGGCACTTTCGGCAGGGAAACTCTATGCGGTTGGCATTGATGTGCTGACCGAAGAGCCACCCAGAAAGGGCAGTCCTTTACTCCCCCTAAAGGGGGCAGGGGGGTCTGCCCCCAACTGCTTCATCACGCCCCACATAGCCTGGGCATCAAAGGCAGCAAGACGCCGACTCATTGACATTGCCACCCAAAATGTAGCCGCCTTTTTGCAAGGTAAAGAGCTGAACAGAATCTGAATCTGAAGAACAAAAACCTAAAAAAGAGCGACAACTGGTCCGTTTGCGCCCAAACGATAGTCGAAGGGGATTAAAGGCTGAAAAGAGATACGGCCTGAAAGGCCATTAAGCAGTCAGCCCAGGGCAAGGCCCTGGGTAGAGATTGTATGTAGAAGACTCGCCCTGTAGGGGCAAAAGCCCTAAAGTACAATGCTTTTGCCCTTTCAGGGCGTATTCATTCAACTTCTGCATTGCAAAACCAGGGCGATGCCCTGGCCTGACATCTTTCTGCCCCTTCGGGGCGTCATTGAATACCTACAATTACACGCGTTCTTGCACCCTAAGTGTTTTGTTTTGCAGCCAAGCAAGCTGTCTTTAGAGGACTGTAATTTATTTTTTCCATCGTTGCTGCAGCAAAAACATGAGTTTTTCGCCTAAATTGCACCTCAAAAGCAGGGATTTCAGCCGAGCAAGTCAACATTTTCGCCTCGGTTTTTAGCACATAAAGGAACAGCAGAAATTGCAAAAATCGCCCATTTCATCGAAAAATTTGGCACTTTTAGAGTAGCCGATTTTCAGAAAAGCAACAAAAGCAACAAAAGCAACAAGCAAAATCGAGAGACGGAGTTTGTTTCTTATATATAAGTTCACCTACTATACTTATCCTATAATATATTATATATAGCCAGCACTTTTCTCTCAAAAACAGGTGTTGCATTTGTTGCTTTTGTTGCTTTTGCTGGCCTCAACAAACTCAACAAACTCAACAAGCAAAAAAGAGAGACGGAGTCCGTCTTATATATATAATATCAACAATTACATACTATTAATATAATAAATGATATATAGCCAGTACTTTTCTCTCAAAAATCGATGTTGAGGTTGTTGAGGTTGTTGAGCTCCTCTCGAGACTGCTAGCCTTGTTATGGTGGCAGGCTAACGCAGGCAGGAGAGATGCCAAACTTAACACGTTGCATCGGCTAACTCTGCACGTTGAATCGGCCAACTCTGCACGTTGTCTTTGACGATGACGCTGGCTATGTTTTTGGCAAATTTATGTTGACGTTTAACCCTCGAAACAAGGGGTAAAAGTTCGATTTTTTACATATTAATGAATTTTTCTAAAGAAAAATTTGGAATCGCCTAAATAATGTTGTATCTTTGCATAAAAATTAATAACACAGATGAGTACAATAAAGTCCATAACAAGTTACCTGGTAATGACAGTCCTTGCATTGCTGATGAGCGTCTGCGCGATGGCACAGGATGTGGAGTCGGCATTGGCTAAGTTCGACAAGCAGACGAACGTGGCTGCCGCTAACCTGTTCTTCAGCGAACTGCTTAAGGCTGAGTTCGTTGACGAGGAGATCGTGTTCCCCGACGGGACACCTGCCGACTCGCTCCAGAAGCAGGTATGGTACTGGGCTGGCGAGTGGATGTACGACCAGCAGCAGTATGAGCAGGCTGAGGCGTATGCACTGAAGGCTCTGCCGCTGTGTCATGTAGGGAACGACTTCAAGGCTGACTGCCTGAACCTGCTGGGCCTCATCTACGTGCGAATGGGCGATGTGAAGAATGCTGCCAACTATGCCAAGCAGTGCCTCGAAATTGACATGAAGAGTGGCGATGACGACCGCATCTCGTCGAGCATGAACACGGTGGCTGGCATCTATATGGCTGGTTATCAGGCGAAAGAGGCGGAGCAGTACATCCTCGGAGCGCTGGAGCATGCCAACAAGGTGGACAACCCTGCCCGAAAAGCCGTCCTGCTCGGCATGGCCTCCGAGATCTATCACACGCTTGGACAAGACGAGAAAGCCCTGACTTATGCCGAACAGGCCATCGAGACGGAGGAGAAACTTGGACGCTCGCCAAAGCTCATGATTCGCCTTTCACAAAAGGGTTCGGCCTTGCTCGGCTTGCATCGATACAAGGAGGCTGAGGACATCTACCGTCAGGTTGTGCCAGAGATGAAGGCGATGGGCGACTACCATTCCTATGCCATTGCCCTGAACCGCTTGGGCATGTCGCTGCTCTGCCAGGAGCGGCAGCAGGAAGCCATCCCTTACTATCGCGAGGCAGCCGGCCTCTTCTCGAAGATGGGCGACCTCTACAACGAGATACACTCGCACAAAGGACTTTACGAGAGCTATTGGGCGCTGAATCCCGACTCGGCGAAGCTGGAGCTGGACCTCTTCGACCTGCTGAAGGACTCGCTCTACACGCACTCCACAGCCGATGCTCTGTCGCGCTACAATGCCGAGTTTGGCAACGACCAGCTGCAACAGGAGAACGCTGAAGTGCGTCAGGCTCATCGTCGCACCATCATCATTGCCGCCTTGCTCATCCTGCTGATTGCAGCCCTGGCCTGGTTCATCATCCGTCGCAACCATCGTCGCTGGCAGAGGCAGATGCAGGAGCTGATACGGGAAATTGAGTTGCTCCAATCGAAGCGCGAAGCGGACACTGCAGAGCAGCCGAAGACAACGGAGGCACTGGACGAGAACGAGAAACTCTTCCTGATGCGAGTCATCGAAGCCGTGAACGCTGCAATGCCTCATGGAAACTTCGGCGTAGAGCAGATTGCTGCCGAGCTGAACATGAGTGTGCAGACCTTCCGACGCAAGGTGCAGAGTGCGGCTGGCGAGTCACCAAAGGCTTACATCCAAGCCATTCAAATGGAAAAGGCCATCATCTTGCTCAAAAACAAGCCCGACATATCCGTGGCACAAGTTGCCAATCTGTGTGGCTTCGACGAGACAAGTTCCTTCGGCCACACCTTCAAACGGATTTATGGCTGCTCACCCTCGGAATACCGAGACAAACAGTGAGAGCAGCAGCTCAGGAACAACCAGACGCTCAAAATGATACAAAAAAAAGAGAGCCGCACCTATCGGTACGGCTCTTTGCGTCTTTTTTTGCTCGGCTGTTGATTATTCAGCTACGGGGCAAGCGCAAGTGTCACATGCGCAAGTGTCGCAAGCGCAAGTGTCAACTACTGTCTCTTCAACAACTACAGTGTCGCTATCGCAGGTGGTACCCTGCTCAGTCTTCTGACCACAAGATGCGAAAGATACAGCAACAACAGCTGCGAACAAAAATGCTAACTTTTTCATTTCTTTTTTGCTTTTTTAAACTTGTAAAACAATCAATTGTTCTTTAAAACGCTGCAAAGGTACGGCGATTTTTCGAATTACGTGCAACTTTTCAAGGATTTTTTTCATCTTTTTTGCAAGATTTTTTCTAAGTGCTTGAAAATCAGCATAGCGTTTTTCTCGTCAAAAAGCGATTTTCTGGCATTTTGCACCTAAAATGGCAAAAAAGTGACTTTAAGGCTTCGTACACGCTGACCAGCCCGCAATCTTAAGAAACTGTAATTTTTTTATATACATTATTCTTTGTTCGATGAATTTTCGTATCTTTGCAGCGTGAATACATTAAAAGGCAAGAAGGCTGTTTACTATACCCTCGGCTGCAAATTGAACTTCGCCGAGACAAGCACCATCCAAAAGCAATTGGAGGCTGTCGGTGTAGAAACTGCCAAGAATGGCGAAGCGGCAGACATCTGCATCGTGAACACTTGCAGCGTCACAGAGGTGGCCGACAGCAAGAGCCGCCAAGCCATAAGCCGGCTGCACCGCAAGCACCCAGAAGCCCGCATCATCGTTACAGGATGCTACGCGCAACTGCACCCCGAAAAGATTGCTGCTCTGGAAGGCGTAAGCCTCGTTATTGGAAAAGAGGAACTCCGCAACAACGTCATAACGCTATTACAAGACAACTTCCAAACGAAAGAGGAGAATCCGAAAGTCCAACCCTTCGTCCCTGCTTGTGCTCGTGGTGAACGGACGCGCTTCTTCCTGAAAGTACAAGACGGCTGCAACTACTTCTGCACATACTGCACCATCCCCTTTGCAAGAGGAAGGAGCAGGAACGGCAGCATCGCCTCACTCGTCAAGCAGGCTGAAGAGGCTGCTCAGCAAGGTGGCAAGGAGATTGTGCTGACCGGTGTCAACATCGGCGACTTCGGCAAGACGACAGGAGAGAGCTTCCTCGACCTGCTGCAAGCACTCGACAAGGTGGAAGGCATCCAGCGCTATCGCATCAGCA
>CACXUA010000097.1 GCA_902770725.1 uncultured Bacteroidales bacterium
ATTGTCAATCTGGTCGAAAGATTTAACTTCCTCAGAACCGAAGCCCTTCTCATGAAGAACCTTAGAAATCGCAGCAGTAAGAGTAGTCTTACCATGGTCGACATGACCAATTGTACCAATGTTTACATGCGGTTTGGTACGTTCGAATTTTTCTTTTGCCATAACGTTTGTTATTTATTATATTAAATAATGTAGTTAATTGTCTCTTTTTCTCTCTTGAGCTGCTTCCGAGAGTTGAACTCGGGACCTCATCCTTACCAAGGATGCGCTCTACCACTGAGCTAAAGCAGCAACACCTGTTATCTTACATCTCACCATTGAAGAGCGGAAGACGGGGCTCAAACCCGCGACCCCCAGCTTGGAAGGCTAGTGCTCTATCGACTGAGCTACTTCCGCATTACGTGCGAAGATTTGGTTCTCCGCATTTCCTTCAGTAAGATGTGGGTGGTGATGGATTCGAACCACCGAAGGCGAAAGCCAGCAGATTTACAGTCTGCCCCATTTGGCCACTCTGGTAACCACCCTTTCGTGCTTCTATTCAGCCACCACTCCTGGTTTGCTGAGCCTCTTGTCGGATTCGAACCAACGACCCCGAGATTACAAATCACGTGCTCTGGCCAACTGAGCTAAAGAGGCGATTTACAGCCAAAAGGCGTACGAAAGACGCCTAATCGGCTGCAAAATTACACATATTTTTTGAACCAGCAAAAGGTTTCGTTGTTTTTTTAACGATTTTTTTGCTTTTCTTTATATTTGGAAGCTTGCCGCAGCAAAGATTCCACTGTTTGATCGATTGCTTCTTCGAATGTGTTGCATGTTTCCTGAGCGAACAATTCGGTGCCTGGCAGCATTGCTCTTAGGGCGGCTTCCTTGTTCATTGCGGTCTCAGGTTTTACAACCTTAAGTGACACCTCTATCCTTCCTATTTCGTCGTTGAACTTTGCGAGTTTGGAGAGTTTCTTCTCTATGAACTTCTCCAACTTCTCTGTTGCCTCAAAGTGAATTGCCTGAATTTTAATTTCCATAGTTACCTCCTTTTGTTTTGGCTCGAGGATGAGCCTGGTTATACATTTCTTTCAATTGCTCGAAAGTGGTGTGCGTATAGATTTCAGTTGTTGACAGACTTTCGTGCCCGAGCAGTTCCTTGACGGATTGCAGGTCGGCCTGATGGTTGAGCATCGCTGTGGCGAACGTGTGCCGAAGTACATGTGGGCTGTTGCGTTGCTGTGTGGTGACCATCGACAAGTACCTTTTGACGAGGTTGCGCACTTTGGCGGGAGTCATTCTTTGTCCGTTCCTTTCGTCGAGGAAGAGGCTTGTGCTCCCTTCGAACTGCTTTGCGAAAGCATCGCGTTCTGCAAGATACTGCCGCAGGCTGTCGCCAAACTCATCTCCGTAAGGGATGATGCGTTGTTTGTTGCGTTTGCCTGTGACTTTGAGTTGCATCTGATCCAAATCCACATCTCTATCGTCGAGACCTACGAGTTCTGAGAGTCGTATGCCTGTGGAATAGAATGTGAGCAGAATCATGCGGTCGCGAAACCCTTGGTAGTCGTCGCTGAAGAAGTCGCTATCGAAGAGCCTGTCCATTTCTTTCTCACGGACATAAGCCGGCAGTTTCTTCTCCACCTTCGGACCAGGCATGTTATGCACGGGGTCTTTATCGACCAAGCCTCGACGCAACAGGAACTTGTAGAAGGAGCGGAGCGAGCTGAGACGTCGGCGAACGCTTGTGGCCGTATTGCCTTTGTCCATCATCTCCACCACCCACTGCCGCACGATGTCGGCCGGCATTTCTGCCCAGTTGATGTCGCTGTCAATTGCTTCATAGAACCGCTCGAACGCTTCCAAGTCGGCTTGATAACTTTCGGTTGTCTTGCTGGAATAATTCCGCTCAAACCTAAGGTAATCTATGAAGTCTTCAATCCAATTCACGCACTTCGCTTACTATTTCTTCTGCGAAGGTAACGTTTTTTTTTGACAATCCAAAGAGAAAAGTCAAAAATTTAAGGACTTTTTAATCTTCTACGCGATGGAGCTTCTGTACATAGACAGCGCGTTCCATAGCGAGGCGCTTCAGAACAGAGGGCTTGTCGAACTGCTGACGTGCGCGGAGTTCCTTCACAACACCAGTCTTTTCGAACTTACGCTTGAACTTCTTGAGAGCCCTTTCGATGTTCTCACCTTCTTTTACGGATACTACAATCATTGTTTCTTTTTTTGTTGTTTTTAATTAGTTAATTTGTTTATGTAGCGAAAATGCGGCGCAAAATTACACATACTTTTTGAATTGACAAAGCTTTTTAGAGAAAAATTACACTAAGCGACCTTATACGTCACCTGTCACCCCTCAAAACTCGGCGTGCCGCGTTGGCAAAATCGACGTGCCATGTTGACAAACTCGACGTGCCGCGTTGACAAACTAGGCACGCCATGTTTGCAATCGTGGCGTGCCTAGTTTTATGTTGCGCTTAGAAGCTCAGCCTCTGTACCCTTATATATAATATAATGTACGCGCGTATTAAAGGTTTGCGTTGTCGTCCTTCCAGTTTGCTACGGGAGGAATGATGCCGAGCTCGATGATTTCGTCGCGCATCTTCTGCAGGTGCTCGTAAGAAGCTTGGAGAGCTGCCATCTCTTCTGCAGTGCCTTCGGGAGCGGTGAAGTGAACGCCGTCCTTGTCAATAACGGTGGGCATTGCCATCATGACGTTCTTGAAGCCACACTTGTCGCAGTTTACATAGCAACCTGCAGGCCACTTGAAAGGCTCACCACCCATAGCACCCTCAATCATCTTGACAGCCTGGTAAGCGGGGCTCTGGAATGAAGAACGGCCGCGCAGCTTGATGATGTTGCTGCCGCCCTGAGTGGTCATGTGCTTGATCTCAGCCCAACGCTCTGCTGAGAGAGGAAGCTCGCAGAGGGGCTTGCCGTCAATCTTTGCCTTAGAAGCGAAGACTGCCATCTGTTCGCCGTGACCGCCATAAGTGAAGGCATCGGTCACCTTGTCCTGCTGCACGCCGAACTCCTGAGCGAGCTGCTGCTGGAGGCGGGTTGAGTCGAGGGCTGCGAGAGAAGTGAGCTGGTTGGGCTTCAATCCAGAGTGGATGAGAGCTGTGAGGGCTGTCACGTCGGCTGGGTTGAAGATAACGACCACGTGCTTCACATCGGGGCAGTACTTCTTGATGTTCTCGCCGAACTCAGCTGCAATCTGGCAGTTGCCCTTCAGCAGGTCTTCGCGGGTCATACCCTCCTTACGGGGAGCACCACCGCTGGAAATGATGTACTTAGCACCAGTGAAAGCCACAGCGGGGTCAACGGTGTAGGAGATGTTTGCGCCAGGGAAAGCACAATGGCACATCTCGTCGTAAACACCGTGCACGCCGGGTTCGTAGATATCATACAGACAAATGTTTGGAGTGAGGCCGAGCATCAGCACGCTCTGCACCATGTTAGAGCCGATCATACCACCGGCACCAACGATAACGAGTTTCTCGTCAGTCAGGAATTTCATGATTGTTTGTTATTTTAGATGTTATACATTAATTCTGACTGCAAAGGTACACTTTTTTTCATAAGCCTCAAAGCTTTTTGCATAAAAAAACGTCCTCTTCACATACTTAATTCTGAGGAAACAAAAAAAGACTGCAGAGAAGTTCGCAAAGTTGACTAGCGTCGAGCTAAAACTTCACACGTGAAGTTCGCAAAGTTCACACGTGAAGTTGGGCAAGTTGACACGTGAAGTTGGGCAAGTTTACTGGCGTCGACGCACGAGGGCCTTGTAGAAGCCCTTTGATGTGTCGGATAATAAAATGAGGCTTCGGGAAATAATTTTTTACTTTTCACTTTTCACTTTTCACTTTTTGTTGTATCTTTGCAGTGGAAAACTGTAATCTAAAAACAAGAGAAAACTATGAGAGTCATTATTGAACCTGATTATCAGAACCTGAGCCGTTGGGCTGCTGAATATGTCGCTGCAAAGATTAACGCAGCAAAACCAACCCCCGAAAAGCCGTTCAAGTTGGGTTGCCCGACCGGTTCCTCACCCCTCGGCCTCTACAAACACCTCATCGAGATGTATAAGGCTGGCAAAGTTTCTTTCCAGAACGTTGTCACCTTCAACATGGACGAGTACGTTGGTCTGCCCGAAGAGCATCCCGAAAGCTACCACAGCTTCATGTGGAACAACTTCTTCTCGCACATCGACATCAAGAAGGAGAATGTCCACATCCTGAATGGCAACGCCAAAGATCTCGAGGCAGAATGCGCTCAGTACGAGGCAGCCATCAAGGCTGCAGGCGGTATCGACCTCTTCATGGGCGGCATCGGTCCCGACGGACACATCGCCTTCAACGAGCCCTTCAGCTCTCTGCAGAGTCGCACTCGCGTGAAGAGCCTCACCACAGACACCATCATCGCCAACAGCCGCTTCTTCGATAACGACGTGAACAAGGTGCCCAAGACGGCTCTGACAGTCGGCGTCGGTACTGTGATGGACGCAAAGGAAGTGCTCATCGTCGCCAATGGTCACAACAAGGCTCGTGCCCTGCAGCACGCCATCGAGTGTGCAGTCAGTCAGGAGTGGACCATCAGCGCCCTGCAGATGCATCCCCATGCCATCATCGTCTGCGACGAAGCAGCTACCGACGAACTGAAGCACGGCACATACAAATACTTCAAGGACATCGAGAAGAATAATCTGTAAAAAACACACAGGAGTTAAAGAAGTTAAAGGAGTTAAAGGAGTTAAAGACAATAGCTGCATCCATTGCAAACGTCCTTAACTTCCCAGCGAGCACAGCGAGCGATAACTCCCTTAACTCCTTTAGCTTCCTACTAAAAACCTTAAAACTATGGAAGGACTTATCATTGGCATCAACTGATTTGCGCAGTCGTAGGTGCTGTCATCATTCTCTGGGTTGTTTCGAAGATGAAGTAAAGCCCCCTCTGTCTCCCCCAAAGGGGAGAAAAACTAATTGATGAATACGTTTCCTCTCTTCCATAGAAGAGTGGGAGTAGTGATTTTTGCGCTACTCCTTTCTTATCCTCTGCACCTTGCTGCTCGACCCTTGTTGACCATGAGCCGTGATGTGCTGCTCGACAAGATTAAAGGTGGTTGGGCAGGACAGACGATTGGCTGCGCCTATGGCGGACCGACGGAGTTCTGCTATCGTGGTGTCATGATACCTGATGACACGGAGATAAAGTATCCCGAGCATCATCTGCAATTCCATTACGACCGCTTCCCTGGCCTTTTCGACGATGTCTATATGGACCTGACCTTCGTCAAAGTGTTCTGCGAGGAAGGTCTCGACGCTTCGGCAGAGTCGATGGCAAAAGCCTTTGCCTATGCTCCCTACCCTCTCTGGCACGCGAATCAGCAGGCCCGTTACAACATCATACAGGGCATTATGCCTCCGCAGTCGGGTTATTGGAAGAACAATCCCCATGCCGACTGCATCGACTATCAAATCGAAAGCGACTTCGCTGGCCTGATGTCGCCAGGAATGCCCAATGCCGCCTCAAAGATTTCTGACAAAGTGGGGCACCTTATGAACTACGGCGACGGCTGGTATGGCGGCGTCTTCATGGGAGCGATGTATGCGGCAGCATTTGTCGAGAACGATGTCCTGGCCATCGTCGAGCAAGGTCTCAAGACAATTCCCACGAAGAGCAAGTTCCACAAATGCATCTCCGACGTCATTCGTTGGTACAAAGAGGAGCCGACGAACTGGAAGCGGACGTGGACACTCTACAATGAGAAGTACAGCGAGGACACGGGATGCCCCGAACTCATTCTCGCCCCAGGCAACATCGACGCCACCATGAACTCGGCCTACGTCGTGATGGGGCTCCTCTTCGGCAGCGGCGACTTTGGCAAGACGATGGAAATCTCGACGCGATGCGGGCAAGACTCCGACTGCAATCCATCTTCCGCAGCAGGCATTCTCGCCACGATGATGGGCTACAGCAACATCCCCGAGAAGTGGATGCCCAACCTTCGCGAAGTGGAGGGCCGCAATTTCTCCTATACTACTATGTCGCTCAACGATGTCTATCAAAAGGGCTTTGAACTCGCCTTAAAGAACATCGAGCGAAACGGCGGCAAAGTTCTCGACGACAAAGTCCTCATCAAAGTGCAGAAACCTAAAACTGTCAGGTTAGAACAAGGCTTCACAAACATGACACCGAAGCTGCTGGCTGAAGGCATCGACAGACTCGGCAACCCAGACTCAGGGCAGAATGTCTATGAGTTCGAAGGCATCGGCATCACCATCTACGGCAACATCTCATGCCCCGACAAAGACTACGAAGCGCAGCTCGAGGTAACTGTTGACGGCAAGAAAGACAAGGTGATGAAGTTCACCTCCGACTTTCATAACCGCACAGCCGACTGCCTCTATTGGAACTACGACCTCAAGGACGGTAAACACCGCATCGAGTTCCGCCTCCTCAACCCTCGCGAAGACGCAAGCATCAAAGCCCATCGCATCATACGATACGAGAGAATGAAAGAATGAATAAATGAAAGAATGAAAACCTTTTGCACTGTAAAGAAATGTTAAATAGTAGGCTTTGCGATAAAATTCTTCATTCTTCATTCTTCATTCTTCATTTTTTTGTCGTACCTTTGCACCGCCTTTGAAAGGAATTAGGGAATAGCAATAGCGATTAGCGACAAACTATGAACTGTTAACTATGAACTATGAACTAACATGGTGCCTATAGTTCAGTTGGTTAGAGCGTCAGATTGTGGTTCTGAATGTCGTCGGTTCGAGTCCGACTAGGCACCCAAAGCAAACCCCTGTAAGCAAACGGCTTACGGGGGTTTTTGTTTTATAAAGGGTTAGCCTCTTTAGTGCTAAAATCATCCTTTTTAGGTCAAAATCCGCTGATTTTTGCAAAAAAATGTTTACCACAAAAAACGATTGTAAGATGCTGACTATTAAGGCAATGGTGAAAAAAGATGGTCTTCGCGTTGACCGTAACTACAATGTGAAGCTATGTTTTACCTACAAAAGGAAGGTGAACTCTTTAGAGGTATGCTGAGAGCACTCTATTATGTTACCTTTATTCTTAACGTAACTTTTTATTATTATCCTTTTCCACTCATCCTTATAAATATGACAAATAGAGATAGTTGGTCTTGGCGGGATATTCCGCAGCAAGTGTGTCAATCTGATTGACTACAGGCATAATGCCTAATTCCTGACGCCATTTGCGAACCATCAGTCCGGCTCGTTCCATATTCATGCCTGCTTCAAGGCCAAGGGCACGGGCAATCTGGAAATCGGAGAAGCCGTACGTCTTCGCTTCGAGCAACAGCGTGGAAAACTCTGGGGTTTCGAGGGCTTCCAAGAACTCCGAATACTCTGCACTGCCATAGTATTCTGCCAACCAAGAGAACTCCTTGAGCCTGTCGTTGATTGTCATTATGTGTTTAAGCTTCTCAAGGAACCAATGATCAATCTTTGTCAGTTGATGAATCTGCTCTACGGAGTATCCCATCATCATGGCCTTAGCAACTGCGAAAACACGTAAGTCCGTAGCATGTTGGAGAGCTTCTGGAACGTTCGGAATCTTAATCTCGTGATTATCTACAAAGCCATGCATACCCTGCCCTATCATGCGCAAGCCTTTTTGGATGGCCTCCTCGAAAGTTCGGCCAATAGCCATCACCTCGCCTACGCTCTTCATGCTGGAGCCCAACTCGTGGTTCACGCCGTGGAACTTGGAGAGGTCCCAGCGCGGAATCTTGCAAACGACATAGTCGAGGGCAGGTTCAAAGAAGGCGCTGGTTGTCTTTGTGACGGAGTTCTTCAACTCGAAGAGTCCGTAACCGAGACCGAGCTTGGCAGCGACGAAGGCCAGGGGATAGCCTGTGGCTTTGCTTGCCAGAGCAGATGAGCGGCTGAGGCGGGCGTTGACTTCGATGACACGATAGTCCTCAGAATTGGGGTCGAGGGCGTACTGCACATTGCATTCGCCAACGATGCCGATGTGGCGTATGATCTTGATGGCAAGGGCACGCAGCTTGTGATACTCGCTATTGCTGAGCGTCTGCGATGGGTGTTGCAGACCGTGATGCAGTTGTCGTACCTGTCGCGCACCACTTCATATTCAATTTCTTTCCATCCTTTCAACGACTTCTCGACCAATACCTGAGGCGAAAAGGCAAAGGCTTCCTCTGCTTGTGCCAACAGTTCGTCGTCGTTGTCGCAGAAGCCCGAACCAAGTCCGCCGAGGGCGTATGCGGCACGGAGTATGACGGGGAAACCCAGTTCGTGAGCAGCCTTCTGCACCTCCTCGATAGTGCTGCAAGCTTCGCTTTTGATGGTCTTTACGCTAATCTCGTCGAGTCGCTTGACAAAGAGGTCGCGGTCTTCTGTGTCGATGATAGCCTGAACAGGCGTGCCAAGGACTTTGACACCATACTGGGCAAAGACACCTTTTTTATATAGCTCCACACCACAGTTCAAGGCCGTCTGTCCGCCGAAGCTCAACAGGATGCCATCTGGCCGCTCCTTTTCTATGACATGCTCCACAAATTCAGGCGTAACGGGCTGGAAATAGACCGTGTCTGCCACATCTTTTGAGGTCTGAACCGTTGCGACATTAGGGTTAATGAGCACCGACTTGACGCCTTCTTCTTTCAAAGCCTTAAGTGCCTGGGCTCCGCTGTAGTCAAACTCTCCAGCCTGACCAATCTTGAGAGCACCGGAGCCAAGAAGGAGGACCTTTTTTATAGTTGAAGAGTTGTTTCCTTCTTCAACCAACTTGTCAACTCGTTTACTTGTCAACTCGTTTACTAATGCAACAAATTCATCAAACATCCATTCCGTATCTGTGGGTCCGGAGCAGGCTTCGGGGTGGAACTGTGCAGAGAACCAAGGCATTGTCTTGTGGCGGATGCCTTCGTTGGAGCCGTCGTTCATATTCACGAACAAGGGTTCCCAGTCGGCAGGCAATGTCGAGGCATCAACGGCATAACCATGATTCTGACTTGTGATGAAGCATTTGGTGGTACCTACATGCTGCACCGGCTGATTATGACTGCGATGACCATACTTCAGCTTGTACGTCTTTGCACCTGCTGCCCTTGCCAAGAGTTGATTGCCAAGACAGATGCCCATGAGGGGCCGAACATTAGGATTACTTAAAAATGTACGAATGTGCTCTACGGTTTTGCTACATTGCTCTGGATCGCCAGGTCCATTCGCAAGGAACAAACCATCGAAGTCAAGCTGATTGAAATCGTAGTCCCATGGAACCCTGATAACCTCAACGCCTCGATTCATTAAACATCGAATGATGTTGGCCTTGACACCGCAGTCAACAAGCACTACACGTTTGTCTGCTCCCTCGTTATAGCGAATGACTTCCTTGCAACTCACTTGTTCCACCCAATTGATGCTGCCGTAATCTGTGTTTTCAAGATATTCAGAGTCCACCGAAACAACAATTCTCCCTCTCATTACGCCACACTCTCTGAGTCGCTTTGTGAGCCTTCTAGTGTCGATGCCTGTGATGGCAGGGATTTTTTCTCGCTTTAGCCATTCGGCGAGAGACCCCTTGGCATTCCAATGGCTGTACTTTTCGCTATAATCTGCCACGACGAGGCCTTTAACATGAATCCTCTCGCTTTCCATGAACTTTGGCAAAGGTTCTCCTCCTGTATCAGGAACGCCATAGTTTCCTATCAAGGGATAAGTCGTCACCAGTATCTGCCCTGCATAGCTTGGGTCGGTCAGGCTTTCCGGATAGCCTGTCATCGCAGTATTGAACACCACTTCGCCCACGGCATTTGCCTCGTAGCCAAATGACCAGCCGCAGAACTCTGTGCCATCATCTAGTATGAGTCTAGCTTCCTTCATTGCTTTTATATTTTTCACCTTTTCAATAGGCCTGCTTGTGTACGCCTTTAACGGCTCTTCCGCTGGGATCGTTCATGTTTTTGAATGCGGCATCCCATTCAAGAGCGATGGCTGTGGAGCATGCCACACTTGCCTCTTGGTTTACGCTTCGTGCTGCAGACTCGCTGGGGAAATGCTCGGCGAAGATGCTGCGATAGTAGTACTCCTCTTTGTTGAGCGGCGGATTGATGGGGAAACGCTCTGCGGCATGTGCCATCTGTTCGTCGCTCACGGCTTCGGAGGTAATCTTCTTCAACGTGTCAATCCATGAATAGCCAACGCCATCGCTGAATTGTTCCTTCTGCCGCCAAGAGATCTCCGCGGGCAACATATCAGCAAAAGCCTCGCGGACTATCTTCTTTTCAATGGTTGAGCCTGGACACATCTTTGCTTCGGGATTTGTCCGCATCGCCACGTCAAGGAATTCCTTATCGAGGAAGGGGACACGTCCTTCTACACCCCAAGCCGAGAGGCTCTTATTGGCACGGAGGCAATCGTAGTAGTGCAGTTTGCTGAGCTTGCGGACTGTCTCCTCATGGAAGGCTTTCGCGTTGGGTGCCTTGTGGAAATAAAGGTAGCCGCCGAACACCTCGTCTGCTCCCTCACCACTGAGCACCATCTTGATGCCCATCGACTTGATGACGCGGGCAAGCAGGTACATCGGGGTGGACGCGCGGACGGTCGTCACGTCGTATGTCTCGATGAAATAGATGACATCGCGAATGGCATCAAGCCCTTCCTGTATGGTGTAGTTGATTTCGTGATGCACGGTGCCGATGTGGTCAGCCACCAACTTCGCCTTTGCCAAGTCGGGAGCTCCCTTCAAGCCTACCGCGAAGGAATGAAGACGAGGCCAATAGGCTCGTGTCTGCGAATTGTCCTCAATGCGATGCTCGCTGAACTTTTCAGCAATGGAAGAGATGACAGAAGAGTCAAGCCCGCCGCTGAGCAGCACACCGTAGGGAACGTCGGACATCAACTGACGCTTCACGGCCGCAGTCAGCGCATCGCGGATGGCATCGACGCTTGCTTCGTTGTCCTTCACCGCTTCATATTCAAACCAGTCACGGTGGTAATAGCGTTTCATGCCTGGCTCTTCACTCCAGTAATAATGCCCTGGAAGGAAAGGCTCATATCGCTCGCAATGGCCTTCGAGTGCCTTCAATTCGGAAGCAACATAGACTGTGCCGTCGCTGTCATAACCTATATATAAAGGTATCACGCCGATGGGGTCGCGGGCTATTAGGAAGGCGTCCTTCTCTTCGTCGTAAAGGGCGAAGGCAAAGATGCCGTTGATATCCTCCAGAAAATTGATGCCTTTGTCGCGATAGAGCGCAAGGATGACTTCGCAGTCGCTGCCTGTCTGGAA
>CACXUA010000098.1 GCA_902770725.1 uncultured Bacteroidales bacterium
CGCGGATTGTCTGCACTTGCATGATGGTGTCGTGCTGCACCTCGACAACTTGAGCCACAGGATTCTCAGTAGGTTGTGACTGAGGCATGTTAGCATGAAGGGCGTAGCCTGCAAAGAAGCTGACAAGGCTTGCAGCAATTGCCCCTACCCATCCTCCCCAAAGGGAGGGGCTTGTCCTCTTGAAGGGAGGAATCGTCATCTTACTTTCTACCTTCTGGCGTTGACGGCGGGCCGACGCGATGATTTGTTCGTTACTTATTTTCATATTGCTTTAGTTTTTTGCGGATGATGTTCATTGTCTTGTGCAGGCGGGACTTTACTGTTCCCTCGGGAATGCCGACAATCTCAGCCACCTGCGGAATGGTAAGTTCTTCCTGATAGTGTAGCGAAAAGAGTTGATGCAAGGGCGCTGGCAGTTCGGAGAGCACCCTATCGAGAGCCTCATCAAGCTGAGCAGCATCCATTTCCACTTCTATCTGTTGGTCAGAGACGGGTTCGGCATCAAGAGAGGCAAGCAACTCTGCTTCGTAGGCATTACTGCGATAGTGGTTCTTGCAGATGTTGTAGGCGATAGTGAAGAGCCATGTGCCGACGTTGCTGCCTTCCCGATAGCGGCTTCTGGCTTCGTAGGCACGGAGGAAGACGTCGTGCGTGGCGTCGGCAGCCAGTTCCTCATCTCCGCCAAGCTGCATGAAGAAGAAGCCCTTCAACCTACGGGCATAGCGACGATACAGCTCCTCGAAAGCCGTATCGCTGCCTGCCGCAGCCTGCGCCATCAGCTGCTCATCAGTCTGGTGGCGCAGGGGTTTAAGATAAAAGATGCTCATTCTTCTATTGGGTCTGTTTTAATGAGTACTCGTCTGTTTTTCTCATTCTTCTCATGCTCCTCAAACCTCTTTTTGTTTGTAGCATCATCAACATTCGGGTCAATTTTGTAGGAAACTTTTTCTACGAACTCGTAGTGAGGACTACCATCGGTTTTATACTCCACAGAATAGTATTTATCACTATTGGGGAAGGAGATAGCATATGAGCCCAGATTTCTCATGATGCCAGCAAAGATACGATTCAGCCGCGCATATTCTACAGCATTATGCTTCTTGTAGTACGGCATCAGGTCGTGGAGTAAAAGCAGGTAGTTGAAAGCCAGCGAACTTGCATGTTTCGCGGATGTCGTACTTTTTACCTCTGGGTGAAACTGCATTACCAGATTATCCATCAGGTACCGTTGCTCCACGTTGCGACGCTTTACAGCCAGATTATTGTAAGGCTTTGCCGAGTAGCGCATGGTCAGGCCCTCGTTGTAAAGGCAAGCTTTCAGGTCATCGGGAATGCCTTTTCTAAACATCAATTTCAGATTACGAGCCGACAGATAGACGGGGCGCTTGCTGTGTTCAAAGATATAGCGGATGATGGCCGTCAGTTCCTCATCTTGCGACTGGGACTTAAACTGACTGAATATCTCATCGCTAAAGGGAATGTCGATGCACTCGAACATCCATTTCACGCGCTCTTTGACATTAGCCTGTGACAAAAGAATCTTATCTTTATGTTTACCTAAGACAAGCTGTACCATCAGTTTGCCGATGACATCATCCTGAGTATCACCCAGATATACGCCGCCCTTCTCCATGCCTTGCAACTCATTATAGTGGTATTGCAGGGCAGAAGCGGGGTATTGTCCGCTCTCGTAATAGTGGGTTAGCAACTTGGTAAGTTGCAGTGTATCATTTTTACCTCTTACATACGTCGCCAACCGGTCGAAATCCTCGGCTGGAACATTATTATTCAGCACGGCAATGGCAGAATCGGCATATTCCCTTGCACGGGTTTCGCTACAAACGTAAACACTATAGTAATAGGTATAGGTGCCGGGGATAGCCTGCTGCATACGCGGCATTACGTTCAACTCCTTGCGCAACTGCCTTGACACGTTCCTGTCTCTTGTCCCACGCCAATATGCGTTATACACTTTCTGTTCTGCTGCATCGCAAAGTTTATGCCAGGCTTTCTCATCCTTGGGGTGTTCGGTAACGAAGTTATTCCAATACCTATACACGCTGTCTAACGTCACGGAGTCCATCATACGCACATTGTAATCCGACCCTTCAAGTTTAACCGTTCCCTTACTCTTTGTGCCAGAAGCCGACACGTGAATGGTTTTCGTCTTTCCCTGTGCGCTGGCTCCCATCAGTATCAGGAAGAGCGCCAGCATAGTCAAAACTGTTCTTTTCATATTGTTCTCGTTTTTTTGTTTTCGTTATCATAAACGTTCCCGTACGAAGTTCGTTTGTTTTGACAGCATACACACGAAACGCCAAATCGTTCAATTTTTGCACTTTATTTTTCTTTAACCCGAAAACCATTTTTTCCGTTGCAAAGGTAGCGGAGAACAATCAAACAACCAAACGTTTCATGCATTTTGGGCGATGACAATTTGCAACAAGAAACGCTTAATTCGCTTACTTATTGAATTTAGGTAAACTCGCGAGAATCGCTTAAAATTACTTCGGTGGTACTTTTCTACCCTCGGAGCGAGAAATGCGCTTAAATCGAATCTGTGGTAAAAATCAGCAAGTTACGAAACACTCTCTGGTGAATAAGAGTGCCGGATTGACAACCGGACTTTACAAAACAACATTCTTATTCGCCTCTTTCGGCCTTTTTCGAGGGTAAAGTTACGCAGCCAAGTTTTCAAACGCACCGTGTTAAGTTGACAAACTTAACGTAGGGCGTTGGCAAACGCCCTACGTCGAATCACCAAATTCGACGTGTTTTGCGGCCTTTTTCGGCACTTTCAAAACTGACACTTTGCTAACGGGAACGGCCAATTTGCTTTCACTCTGACTTTGCTGCATCATACAGTTTTCGTCTTTTTTAACAGGCAAAGGACAATAAATGCAAGCCGATGGACGTTATAAAAGAAAACGAAACGATGAAACATCTCTTTGCTTTCCTTTCCGCTATTCTGCTCCTGTCTGCTTGCTCGAATAGTACAGACAGCGATGACGTTATTGTTGACCCGGACCTTCACCCTATCGTTACTAATACCGGGCAGTTCCTCTCGATGGACGGCGGCCACACACATCTCGCCTACACCTACGACGCAGAAGGCAGAGTGGTTCGTGCCGAGCGCTTCGACACGACATGGTACGTCGTGAAGTGGTTGGCCGAGTACAGTTATGCAAACGACCGCATCTACATCAAATATCAGGAGTTCGCGGAAATGCCAAACGGCGAACACGACACGAACTACAGCCGTGACTTCTGCCATTACGACACCCTCTTCCTCGTGGGTGGAAGAGTAGATAGTCTGGCAGGATTCAGGCCAAAATCAAGGCAAGTGGGTGAGAACTGCCACTTCTTGAAGTTCCGTTACAACGAGCGTGGCGAACTTGTCTCCATCAGGAATGACAACGTGAAGCGCTACCCCTATGCAAGGTATAAGGCGGGAGAGCCTTGGTACACGGAGCTTTACACGCTGGAATGGCAGGACGGCAACATCACGAGCCGGACCTGCACCATACCCCAGGAAAAGAAGACGGAGACATGGAAATACAGCTATTCCGAGCTGACGGGGTCCCTTCCGGGCAGCGACCCAAGGAACGTCCTGTTCGAACTCGTGCCTCTCATCTCCAACGGATTCTTCGGCGCCGATTGTCGCAACCTGGTGCAAAGCGTGGAGGCCGATGACATTACGGAACAGATAGAATACCTGCAGGACGAGCGGCAAATGGTCAGCCAGGCGATATCTATTGTCAACTTTTCCGACGGATTGGTACACCACTATGCCTACAACATTCGGTGGGCTGACAGCAACTGACCGGACTCCATCCTTTGCATATTTATGATGTAGTGGGCCTCCTTGCGTCGTTTTATGCAAGGAAATGGCATCAAACATCATATTGTGTCTCATATTTTTCACTTTTCACTTTTCACTTTTCACTTTTTTCTGTATCTTTGCACTCGGATTCACGGTAAAAAGATAACAAATTATGTTTTATTGGACACGTTTAAATTAAAGTAAAGTATGAAAAACGTCCCTTACAAGATTTATTTGAGTGAGGAAGAGATGCCCACCAAGTGGTACAATGTGCGTGCTGACATGAAGATAAAGCCGGCACCACTGCTGAATCCAGGCACAGGACAGCCGCTTACAGCTGCTGAGATGGAACCCATCTTCTGTAAAGAACTCGTAGCGCAGGAGCTTGACAACGACACCAAGTGGTTCGACATCCCCGACGAGGTGCTCGGCTTCTACCGCATGTTCCGCCCCAGCCCACTCGTTCACGCGAAGTTCCTGGAACAGGCGCTCGACACGCCTGCCAAGATATTCTATAAGTTCGAAGGCAACAACACGAGCGGCTCGCACAAGTTGAACTCGGCTATTGCTCAGGCTTACTATGCCAAGAAGCAAGGCCTGAAAGGCGTTACCACCGAGACAGGCGCAGGCCAGTGGGGCACAGCGCTCAGCATGGCTTGCCAGTACTTCGGCCTCGACCTCAAGGTCTTCATGGTGAAGTGCTCGTACGAGCAGAAGCCTTTCCGCCGCGAAGTCATCCGCACTTACGGCGCCAGCATCATTCCCTCGCCCAGCGACACGACCCAAGTTGGCCGCAAGATATTGGCTGAATTCCCTGGCACAACGGGGTCACTCGGTTGCGCCATCTCCGAAGCAGTCGAGGTGGCCGTTACCAACGAAGGCTATCGCTACGAGCTGGGCAGCGTGCTCAATCAGGTGCTTCTGCATCAGTCCGTTATCGGCCTCGAAGTGCAGGCTGCGCTCAAGAAGTACGGCATCAAGCCC
>CACXUA010000099.1 GCA_902770725.1 uncultured Bacteroidales bacterium
CGCCGCTTACGACGCTTACTGCCCCGCAGAAGCCATTGAGGCTGCTGGCGTGAAGGCTGCAAAGAGTCAGGAAGAACTCTTCGAGACGTGCGACATCGTTTCGCTCCACATTCCCGCAACGCCCGAGACGAAGCAGAGCATTAACTACGACCTCGTAGGCAAGATGAAGAAAGGCGGCATCCTCGTGAACACAGCCCGCAAGGAAGTCATCGACGAAGCAGGTCTCATCAAGCTCATGGAAGAGCGTCAGGACTTGAAGTACTTAACCGACATCAAGCCCGATGCAGATGCTGAATTCGCTAAGTTTGAAGGCCGTTACTTCGCTACGCCGAAGAAGATGGGCGCACAGACAGCCGAAGCCAACGTCAACGCCGGCATCGCTGCTGCCAACCAGATTGTCGGCTTCCTCCGCGACGGAATAACTAAGTTCCAAGTTAACAAGTAAACGAGTTGACAAGTAAACGAGTTGTAAGTTATGGCTGTTGTAAAACCATTTAAAGGAATCAGGCCTCCGAAGGAATTCGTCGAGCAGGTAGAGAGCCGTCCATACGATGTCCTTGACTCTGAGGAGGCTCGTGCTGAGGCTGGCGACAATGAGAAGTCGCTCTATCACATCATCAAGCCCGAGATTGACTTCCCTGTCGGTACAAGCGAGTACGACCCTCGTGTCTATGAGAAGGCCGCCGAGAATTTCCGGAAGTTCCAGGACAAGGGCTGGCTCAAGCAGGACAGCGAGGAGATGTACTATATCTATGCGCAGACGATGAACAATAAGACGCAATATGGTCTTGTTGTGGCTGCGGCAGTTGAGGACTACATGAACGGCGTCATCAAGAAGCACGAGTTGACGCGTCGCGACAAGGAAGAGGACCGCATGAAACACGTCCGCGTCAACAACGCGAACCTCGAGCCTGTCTTCTTCGCTTATCCCGACAATGCCGTGCTTGATGCACTCGTGAGCCGCGTCGCAGCAACAACGCCTGAGTACGACTTTATCGCACCTATCGACGGCTTCCGCCATCAGCTTTGGCTGGTCAAGGAGGCAGAAGACATCCGCACTATCACCGAGACCTTCGCCGCTATACCTTATTTATATATAGCAGACGGACACCATCGTAGTGCTGCGGCTGCGCTCGTGGGTGCTGAGAAGGCAAAGCAGAACCCGAATCATCGTGGCGACGAGGAGTACAACTACTTCATGGCCGTCTGCTTCCCTGCAAGTCAGCTCACCATTCTCGACTACAATCGCGTCGTCAAGGACCTCTACGGCATGAGCGACGAGCAGTTCCTCGAGAAACTTTCCAAGAACTTTGTCGTAACAAAGAAAGGTGCTGAGCCTTATCGTCCTGCACAGCTGCACGAGTTCAGTCTCTATCTGGGAGGCGTTTGGTACAGCCTCAAGCTCAAGGAAAGGCTTTGCGACGAGAGCGACCCCATCGGCAGCCTCGACGTCAGCATCAGCAGCAACCTCATCTTGGACGAGCTGCTTGGCATCAAGGACTTGCGCAGCGACAAGCGCATTGACTTCGTTGGCGGTTTGCGTGGCTTGGGCGAACTGAAGCGACGCGTGGATAGCGGTGAGATGAAGATGGCTCTGGCCCTCTATCCCGTCAGCATGCAGCAAATCATGAACATCGCCGACAGCGGCAACATCATGCCGCCCAAGGCCACATGGTTTGAGCCAAAACTGAGGTCAGGGCTGGTGATACATAAACTCTCATAACCATTGGCCATTGACCATTGGCCATTGACCATTCGGCTACGCCCGAAGAAGCAGCGGCCAAGAATAATGGTCAATGTTCAATGTTCAATGTTCAATGTTCAACGACCTTTACAAAACCATAGCAACCAAAAGCGAGGGCACTTACTCTGAACTCAGGAGTAAGTTCCTCGCTTTTGCGCATCCTGTCAGCACAGTTGAGGAGGCGATGGCGCTTGTGGAGCAATACCAGAAGAAGTACTACGATGCCCGTCACGTCTGCTGGGCTTACATGATTGGGGCAGACAGAGAGACGTTCCGCTCCAACGACAACGGCGAGCCGAGCGGCACGGCTGGCAAGCCCATCCTCGGGCAAATCAACTCCAACGAGCTGACCAACATCATCATCCTTGTCGTGCGCTACTTCGGTGGCGTGAAGCTCGGAACAAGCGGACTCATCGTGGCCTATCGCACAGCCGCCGCCGAAGCCATCGCCAATGCTACCATCGAAGAGCGACAAGTTGAGGCAGAGTACGACTTCAGCTTCGAGTATCCTTTGATGAATGCCGTGATGAAAGTTGTCCGCGACATGGAAGCCCGTGTCCTCTCGCAAACCTACGACATGGACGTCCAGATGAGCGTCAGCATCCGCCAAGGTCTTCTCGATGAACTCAAGACGCGAATCAAGAAGGCCATCGAGCCTTTTTGATTGTTACCTGACCCCATAATGGTGCAAATAATTTTCAATGTAATAATATAACAACTATGCAAACAATCTATGATTTCAAGGCCCTGACGAGCAGGGGCAAAGAGGTGGACTTTGCTGCGTTCCGGGGAAAGGTGCTGCTCATCGTCAACACGGCCAGCAAGTGCGGCTTCACGCCTCAGTTCGCTGGACTGGAGGAACTCAATCAGAAGTATAGGGACAAGGGACTGGTCGTCATCGGCTTCCCCTGCAACCAGTTCAAGGAGCAAGATCCCGAGGGCGATGCCAAGATAGAGGAGTTCTGCCAACTGAACTACGGCGTGACGTTCCAGATCATGAAGAAGGGCGACGTGAACGGCCCCGATGCCGAGCCTATCTTCGAGTACCTGAAGGCACAGGCGCCCACTGAGGACTACAACGGCTTGAAGGCAAAGGCGGCCAAGACGCTATTCAAAGCCATCAGCAAGAGCGTGGAGAAGGACAGCGACATCAAGTGGAACTTCACCAAGTTCCTCATCTCAAAGGACGGCAAGACCGTGAAGCGCTTTGCTCCCACCACCGAGCCGAAAGACTTCGAGAAGGACGTGGAAGCCATGCTGGCAGAGTAGCTCATTGCCCTCGAAGATAATAATCATTCTCACCATGAATTACACTAATTACTCGAATTATTCTATAAGCGATTGCTTTATAATAAAAACAACGGATTGAACAGATTATACGGATTTTTATAATTCGTGCAATTTGTGTAATTTGTGGTTGAAATTAAAAAGTAATAATCCGTACAATCCGTGTAATCTGTTGTTAAAAGCTAATAGTTAACATTCAAACAACTAACACAATGAACATTCTGATTTTACAAGCCTCGCCTCGTGCGAACGGCAACACCGCTTGGATGGCGGAAGAGTATAAGAACGCAGCAGAGGCTGCCGGTCATAAAGTGACGCTGGTCAACGTCTCGAAGAAGAAGATTGCAGGCTGTCTGGCTTGCGAGTACTGCCATGGCAAGGGCAATGGTGCTTGCATCCAGAAGGACGATATGCAGGAAATCTATCCCCTGATGGCAGAGGCCGAGATGCTCGTGCTGGCTGCTCCTATCTATTACTTCACCCTCAACGCCCAGATTCAGGCACCCATCCAGCGCATGTACTGCGTGAACAAGCCCGCTAACGTGAAGAAGATGGCGCTGCTCGTCTCGTCCTATTCGCCTGGCGTCTATACCGGTGCCATCAGCGAGTACAACGACATTTGCGGCTATTGGGGCGTGGAAAGCACCGGCATCGTCACCGCCAAGAACGACGAACAGAAGACCGAAGCCACGAAGCAGAAGGTGCAGGAGCTGGTGAAGAACCTGTAAGTGATGAAACGACTGATATTTCTGGTTTGCCTGATATGGGCAGGTCTCGCTTTTGCCCGTACGGAGCGAGTCATCATTCAAGGCGACCATGGGAAGCTTGTGGCCGATTTACAGATGCCTGACGTAATGCCGAAGAAGTGCCCTATCGTCATCCTTTGCCACGGCTTCACGGGCAACAGGAATGGCGGGCTGGAGGTCGGCATTGCTCGCGAACTCGAAGCCAAAGGCATCGCCAGCATCCGCTTTGACTTCAACGGACACGGCGAGAGCGAAGGCGACTTCCAGCAGATGACCATCCCCAACGAGATTGAGGATGCCCGCCATGTCTATGAGTGGGTGAAGGCAGACGGACGCTTTGGCAAGATTGGCATTGCAGGCCATTCTCAAGGCGGCGTCGTGACAGCTATGCTTGCAGGTCAGCTTGGCAAGAAGGCCTTCAAAGGTGGGGTAGTGCTGTTAGCTCCAGCAGGCGTTATCCGCGACGATGCCATCCGTGGTCAGACAGGCGGGCAACAAGGCAGTCTCGACGACCCGCAAGACCCGCCAGAATACGTTGAAGTGTGGGGGCATCGCCTTGGCCGCGATTACATCACGACGGCCTTCTGGCTGCCCATCTACGAGACGGCGGCAGGCTATAAAGGCCCTGCCTGCATCGTTCACGGCACATCCGACCGCACCGTACCCTACACCTATGGTCTTCGCTTCCATCAACAATGGAAAGGGAGCGAATGGCATTTGCTCGACCACTACGACCACGGCTTCGGTCCACATCCCGAAGAGGCCGTGAAACTTGCCGTCGCTTTCTTCGCGAAGACTTTAGCTTAAATACAAAACAGGGGATGCTGTTGTTGCATCCCCTGTTCTTTAAGTTTATTAGTAATTGAAGTTATTACTATTCTTCATCCCAAAGGAACTCCTTCACGGCTGGTTCCTTGTCACCACTATCGTCAACTCCGCCATAACCGATGCCGTTGTTGCTGTTGATACCGCTAACTGCCATCATCATGCAGCACTGCGCTTCCTCCTGTTTCATCAGGGGACAT
>CACXUA010000100.1 GCA_902770725.1 uncultured Bacteroidales bacterium
TTGATTTATCTCTTCCACCGTTGGCACAGGCTCGAACTGACCTTCGCGAGGCAGGGCATAAACACTGAGTCCACTACGAATACGGACTTTGCTGATACGCAACTTCTTGAGGTCGCGACTCAATGTCGTCTGTGTTGTAATGAAACCTTCCTCTTTGAGCGCAGCTAGTAACTCTTCCTGGCTCTCTAAGCTTGTCATGCTGACAATCTTGCGAATTGCCTGCATCCTTGACTTTCTGTCTTGCTTCTCCATAAAACTATGCATTTTAGATTTGCGGGTGCAAAGTTACAACATTTTATGCAAAACTGCATAATTTTCCCCGCATAATATGCGTTAAAGGAAGTATTTTTGTGCATAAGAGCACCATTTAGCCTGCATATTTGTGGTTTTTGGCACTCTATGAAGAGGGGAAAACCTCATTCTTCGAGTACACGCAACTGCACAAGTTCTATCTTTGTGGTAGTCTTCTTGGTGACTTTGAACTCCCATTTTCCAACACGAACCGGTTCATTCAATTTGGGGAAGTTCTGGAACTCATGCAAGATAAGACCTCCGACAGTCAGATATTCATCACTTTCTGGCAGGTCGAGGTCAAGCAACTCGTTGGCTTGGGCTATTTCGAGACGTCCTGAAAGCAGGTATTCTCCTGGGCCCGTCTGTCTGGCAGTATAGTTCTTGCTGTCGTGCTCGTCCTCTATCTCTCCGAAGATCTCTTCTACAAGGTCTTCCATCGTGACGATTCCACTCGTACCGCCGAATTCATCAACAATAACTGCAAGGGAACGCTTCTGGCTGATGAAGATGCCAAGCAGTTTCTGAGCATTCATCGTCTCAGGCACAATAGGTACTTCACGAACGTGCTCTGTCCAATCTTCATCTTCACCGAGGCGGAACATCTCGACGGTATGAATGTAACCTACAATGTCGTCAATATCCTCCTTATAGACGATAATCTTGCTGTGACCGCTTTCCACGAATTGTGTAAGCAAGTCTCGAAGCGAGGTTTCTGTTGAGACGGCGATTATCTCAGTTCTTGGGACGATGCAGTCGCGCACTTTGACAGAACTGAAGTCAAGTGCATTTTGGAATATCTTCACTTCGTCCTCGATATCTTCGTCATCGGCTGCTTTATCGATATTGCTTTGAATAAGATAGTCGAGGTCTTCACGAGTGAAAGTCTTTGCAGGCTTTGTTTTTTTTACCTTCTCGCCAACCATCCAAAGCAAGCACTTCCCGAGCGAACTTGTGAACTTGCTGACGGGCCATAATATAATATAAAAGATGTAGGCAGGCAAAGCGAATATGCGCATCATCTTGTTGGGATTGATGCGGAAGAGCGTTTTGGGAAGGAACTCGCCTGTAACGAGAACGATCAGGGTTGCGATAATGGTTTGCAGGAACAGGCATAACGCTTCGTTGGGACAATTGCCATCAGGATGATGTACGCCAAGTGGAATGAGTATGAGGGCGCTTACTATCTTGGCCATCAGAATGCCATAGATGACCAATGCTATGTTATTCCCCACAAGAAGCGTGGAGATGAAGTTGTTGGGATGACGATAGAAGGTATCTATAAGACGTGCCGAGAAGCCTTGCTCTTCCCTATCCATCTCGAAACGCAACTTGCTGCTCGAGACAAAGGCAATCTCCATACCCGAGAAGAAACCCGAGAGAAGAAGAATGGCTATAGTAGCAATGTATAGATTTATCATTATTACTTTTTACTTATCTTTCATTTGGTGCTTCTTCTACGACCGGGAAGGTTCCCACGGAGTTGAAGACCGTGTATCGTGTCATTTGCTCGTTGCTATGGAACTCATCGCCTTCGAGTTCACGCTCAGGTGTGGTGATGTGCATGTATTTCGTGTTCCATATTTCGTGGGTATTCAGGTCCCAGAAGAGTTCTTCTGTACGGAAGACATCACCTTTTACGTTTCTGACGACCACCCTGCCTCGCAGTTCCCAGAGTTGTTGTTTGTGCAGATATGCCGTATCGGATTGCACGAAGAGGTCGGTATGGAACTTCTCGTCGAAGCGTTCCATGAGCAGTCCTTTCATGAACTTCCACGTTGGTGCTTCCCCATTTGAGCCGTTATAGATATCCCATTCCTCGACAACCAGATGATATCGCATCAGGCCGCTATCGCTAATGAGCGTATTGATGCCTGTTGAATGCATGAAGAGGAGGGAGTCCTTCGCTGGAATAGGGTCTGCCAAATGCTCTACCTCGCCGGTACAGCTGAAGGGGAGCAATAAGAGAAACAGGAGAGCAGGAGAGAATCTTCTCATCATTCAATCTTATACTTCATGAACCAGCGCTCGTTGAAGGTCATGCCGAGGTTGAGGACGAAGTAGTCTTCCTTTATCATTCCGGCGGCGCTGGCAGAACGTCTTAGCCATCCGACGCCAACATTCACTATTGAGCGATTGTTGTGTTTATTGATGATTGGAATTCCTGCGCCCATACTCATACGCAGTTCATAGGGGCCGTCGTGTCCGTTCACCTTGAGGTAAGGTGTTGCGAAATTGATGCCTGCACGATACTGGATGCGTTCCCAGAACTTGCCGTACGGATTGGGAGTCCATTGAGAGCCAACAGCAATCTTCGTCATGTCCTTGTAGTAGCCTTCCATAGGCACGAAGGCGCTTGCTGTTTCAATGGGCATACGGCATTTCCCCCAACGTTCGTAGTGGACATCTGCTCCGACCAGAAGGGTGTTCTTGTGTTGCCAAGCAGCGCCAAAAGCAAAGGTATAGGGCAGGTCGAAAGGCGAAGAAGCTGTGAAACTTGTAGTGTCGCCCTTGATGGTGAAGTGCAACAGGGTTGCGTCCTGAGCAATCTTATGTCCCAAGCCAACTGTAGCGCCGAAGTTCAGCCAATCTTGACGAGTGAGACGAACGGGATATTGAATGCCCAAATCTATCTTGTAGGTCCTCAACGATGCGCTATAGTTCTTGATCGTGTTGCTGAAAGAGGAACTGGTGACACCGCCTTCCCTGAACTCGGGAGTAAGGGAATGCGCGTACTCACCCCAAAGGAAACTGACATTTGCACCGACGGAAATGTTGCGGAAAGCCCTCCAGCCAACGCCGATATACGCTTGGTTCAGACCGCCCGAACCGTAATAATTATTGGTGTTTGTAATGGTCTCCGTGGTGTTGACGTCTTTTGTGACTACCGTTTCGGGTGAAACGAACTGATAGCCGATGCTCGTATAGGGCATGTAGCCGAAGGCAAGGCCGAGCCTCTTGGCAATGTGCATTCCGGCATGAACATAGTCGAGGGTAGCGCTGTTTATGCCCTCTTGCTTTGTTCCCTGGCTCATCTTCCCGAAAGCACCAGTCATGCCGACGTCCAGGATAAGGCTCAGGGAGTCAATCGAAGAGTAAGAAGCCGGATTGGTGACATTGAGGCGATTGCCCAGGCGAATGCCCAGACCGACTCCCCCCATCGTTTTGTTAAAGCCTTGCGACTGGTCGTGAAGTACCCCCAACCCGAAGCGGGAATACGATGAAATCGTTCCTGCCGATTGCGCCCTCAGGGGCAAGGAGCAAGGAGCAAGGAGCAAGAGAAATGCAAGTAACTTAAGATTCTTCATTCTTCATTATAGTCGAGTATCTTGTTGAGTCCTCTCGGGACTATGTATTTGTCTGTAAACACCAGGTTCTTGATGTCCTCATCGAAGTTGATGCGATTGCCGCCTGTCAGGAAGACCTGCAGACGTGGGAACTTCGAGCGCATGGACTTGATGTAACCCTCAATCTCATACTTCATGCCGCGCAGGACACCGCTGCGGATGGCTGTCTCCGTGCTGTAGCCCATACCTGGCACTTCGCCTTCGGGATCTACAAGAGGCAGACGAGCAGTGAACTCGTGCAGGGCCCTGAGACGCATCTGCATGCCTGGAGCGATGTTGCCGCCCCAATAGTTGCCACGAGCATCGATGACCTCGTAGGTGATGCAAGTGCCCGCATCAATGATGAGGAGGTCGGTATTGGGCTTCAGCGAGCTGGCGCCAACGACGGCTGCCAAACGGTCGCTGCCAAGCGTCTCGGGCGTGCGATAACGACACGTTATGGGTATCGGGGTGTCCGACGTAAAACGGAGCAGCGGGAACGGCAGACTCTCGAGCGCTTTCTCCTCGCTGGGGGTAAGGTTGCGGACGGCACCCACGATGCCTCGACGGAAACTGTGTTTTCGGACGAAAGCAGCCAGTCCAGAGAGGTCTCCATTTTCAGCCCGAAGCTCATCGACGGGCTCGTCTCCACGGAAAGCCACCATCTTGATGACGGAGTTTCCTATGTCTATTATCAATTTCACGGGCACAAAGGTACGAAGAAAAATTAAGAATGAAGAATGAAGAATGAAGAATTTTGTTATTTTAACCTTATCGGGCGTTGGGGGAGGGAATTTGGCACAAAAGAAAACCCCCGATTCTAAAGGTAAAAAGGTGAAAAGGTGAAAAAGTGAAAAGGTCTTTCTCTTAAACTTTTAAACTCTTAAACTTTTAAACTTTCTGGAACTTTCTCTTTGTTTATGTGTCTAGAAATGACATGTCACAAGTGTCATTTTTGTCACGGGCACAAATAGGGGCATTATAAGGTAGTAATAAGAGGGAGTAAAGCGCTGTCGCGCAGGAAGTAAAGCCAACGAGTTGGCTGGACGATAGCTTTGGATGCTGTCATTTTTACTTCCACTTATACTTCCACTTATACTTATACTTCCACTTATACTTCCATTTATACTTCCATTTCTACTCCCACTTTTACTTCCTCTTTTACTTCCTC
>CACXUA010000101.1 GCA_902770725.1 uncultured Bacteroidales bacterium
GAGGCAGAGAAGGGTGCTGACTATGCCGCTGCACGCGATTACTTCCAGAGTCGCTTGGGGGCAGTAGAGGGACCGACTGAGATTCCGTCTGACTTGACGAATCCGCATGACCAGGGCGTCATCGGAGTGGTCTCTTCTGCCATCAACATGGATGCCGTCAGCGACTTCTGCCGCAAGCATCAGGTCACGCCGGCTCACCTCACCTTGGCTGCCGTATTCTATGCCTTGTCGCGCTTCTCCAACAACGAGCGTCTGTGCATCACCACAATCAGCAGCGGTCGCAGCAACCTAAGCATTCAAGGCACAATAGGCATGTTCGTCAACACGCTTGCACTCAGCGCCAATATCGGTTCACAAAGTGTAATGGAGTTCATACGGGAGACGAGCGAGGACTTCGACACGACACTCACTCACGAGAACTATCCTTTTGCCCAGATTGCATCGGACTACGACCTGACTGCCGAAATCATGTTCGCCTATCAGCTTGGGCTGTTTACTGACTACAAGTGTCAGGGTACATCGCTGGAGATGGAGAATCTCGAGCTGAATGTGCCCAAGTTCCGTATTGCGTTTTACATCGGGGAATTAAATGGCGAGAACTGCGTGTACATAGAATATGACGATGGACGATACACACAAAGCCTGATGCAAAGTCTGGCCAATGCAGTCAGCTTGGCCGTTGCCGCCTTTATGCGTCAGCCCGATGCGCCTTTGCTGAGTGTGTCTTTGCTTAGCGACGAGCAGCAGGTTCTGCTGGATAGCTTCAACCAAACGGATGTTGACTACGACGCCTCACAGACCATCGTTTCGCTCTTTGCCAAGCAGGCGAAGCTTGTGCCCGACAACATTGCCGTCGTCTATAAGGACAAACATTATACATATAAAGAGGTAGATGAGATAAGCGACCGCATCGCTGCTTATGTTGCTTCTAAGGGTTTGAAGGCAGAGGATGTGGTGTCCGTGCTCATTCCCCGCTGCGAATGGATGGCCATAGCGTCACTCGGCATCCTGAAAGCCGGTTGTGCTTACCAGCCGCTCGACCCCAGCTATCCCAAGGAGCGCTTGAACTTCATGATGCAGGATGCTAGTGCCAAACTGCTCATTGCTGATGAGGAGTTGCGCGACATAGTGGACGAGTACAAGGGCGAAGTGTTGCTCACCAAAGACCTTAAGGACCTTAAAGACCTTAAGGACCTTAAAGACACCACGACACCCGACAGCCTCTTCATCCTTCTTTACACCTCCGGCTCTACCGGCGTGCCTAAGGGATGCCAGCTGACGCACGGCAACCTGGTCGCCTTCTGTCATTGGTACCAGCGCTATTACGGGCTTACCCCTGAGTGTCATGTGGCAGCGTATGCCAGCTATGGCTTCGACGCCTGCATGATGGACATGTATCCCGCCCTTACTTGTGGTGCTACGGTCTATATCATAGGCGAGGACATCCGCCTGAACCTGCCCGACCTTAACGACTACTTCAACGCCAACAACATCACCCACTCGTTCATCACGACACAGGTGGGCTATCAGTTTGCCACGAATGTCGATAACCATTCGCTGCGTCACTTCTCTGTCGGTGGCGAGAAGCTCTCGGCGCTCAACCCGCCAAAGAACTATGTGATGCACAACGGCTATGGTCCCACGGAGTGCACCATCTTCACGACGACCTATCCGCTGAAGGAGTACGAGGCAGACATTCCCATCGGCAAGCCGCTCGACAACATGCGCCTTTACATTGTTGACCCGCAGTTCCATCGCTTGCCGTTTGGTGCTGCAGGCGAGCTTTGGGTGGCAGGACCTCAGGTGAGCCGTGGCTATCTGAACCGTCCGGAGAAGACCGCAGAGACCTACATCCAGAATCCTTTCACGACGGATGAGAAGTATTCTCGCGTCTATCGTACCGGCGACATTGTGCGTTACTTGCCGGACGGCAACATACAGTTCGTCGGTCGTCGCGACGGACAGGTGAAGATTCGCGGCTTCCGCATCGAGCTTAAGGAGGTTGAAGCCGTCATCCGTCAGTTCCCGGGCATCAAGGACGCTACCGTCCAGGCCTTCGACTACGAGAATGGTGGCAAGTACATCGCTGCCTATATCGTCAGCGACGAGCAGATTGACATCAAGGCTCTCAGCCAGTTCATCCTCTCGCAGAAGCCGCCATACATGGTGCCGGCTGCCACTATGCAGATCGACGCCATACCGCTCAACCAGAACCAGAAGGTGAACCGAAAGGCGTTGCCTGCCCCCGTGATCCAAGCATCCGACCGTGAATACGTGGAGCCAAGCAACGAGCAGGAGCGCATGTTTGCCAAGATCTTCGGAGATATCCTGCAGATGGACAAGGTGGGAGCCACCGACAACTTCTTCGACCTTGGCGGCACGTCGCTTATGGTAACGCGTGTCATCATCGAATGCGACAAAGCGGGACTGCACGTGGCATACGGCGACATCTTCGCCAACCCGACGCCACGCCTGCTGGCACGCTTCCTTTCGGGCGACACGGCAGAGGAGAGTTTCGACGAGATAACGGGCTTCGACTACACGGCCATCAACAACTTGTTGCAGAAGAACACCATCAACGCCTTCAAGCGCGGGGAGCGTCAGGAGTTGGGAAACGTCTTGTTGACAGGCGCAACTGGTTATCTCGGCATCCACGTCCTGCGTGAGTTGATTGATTCCGATGCCCCGAGCATCTATTGTCTGGTGCGTGGCGAGACGGTGGAGAAAGCCGAAAGCCGCCTCCGTACGTTGCTCTTCTACTACTTCGCCGATGCTTTCAAGGAGCTCTTCGGTAAGAGGTTGCACGTCATTCTTGGTGACGTGACAGAAGACTTGACGGCAAAACTCTCAACTGTCAACTCTCAACTGTCAACTGTCAACTCTCAAATCTCAACCGTCATCAACTGTGCCGCCAACGTGAAGCACTTCTCGAAGGGCACCGACATTGAGGACGTGAACATCGGAGGCGCTCGTCGTTGCGTCGAGTTCTGCCTGAAGACAGGCGCACGCCTTGTCCATGTCTCCACGACCAGCGTGGGCGGAACCTCCATCAACGGCTATCCGGCAGCCGATGTCCTGCTCAACGAGCAACGTCTCTACTTCGGACAGTACCTGGGCAACCAGTACACGTACTCTAAGTTCATGGCCGACCGCATCATCCTCGACGCGGTTGCCCTGCACGGACTCAACGCCAAGATTATGCGCGTAGGCAACCTTGCAGCCCGAAGCACCGATGGTGAGTTCCAGGTTAACTTCCAGTCGAACAGCTACATGGGCCGCATACGTGTCTATAACATGCTGGGCTGCTGCCCGTACGCAGACTATGACGCGCTCGCAGAATTCTCGCCTATCAATGAGACGGCACGTGCCATCGTCCTGCTTGCATCGACGCCCAAGGATTGTGTTGTCTTCCATCCTTACAACAATCACGTCGAGTTGATGGGCGACATCCTTACCCAACTCGGCAAGATTACCGGTGGTATCCGGTTCGTTGACCCGCAAGAGTTCGAGGACGTGATGGAGGAAGCGAAGAGCGACCCGCAGAAGGCGAAGGCGCTGTCCAGCATGTTGGCATACAAGGACATGGCCCACGGACAGAAGTCTGCTATGGTGGACCGCCAGAACAACTACACCTCGGAGGTTCTCCACCGCTTGGGCTTCTACTGGAGCACTACGTCGCAGGACTACATCGAACGCATGCTGACGGCCATCGCAGGCTTCGGCTTCTTCGAATAAGAAGTGGAGCGAATATAAACTAAGCGTGCCTAATCACCGAATTAGGCACGCTTAGTTGTTCATTTTGGCACGTTATGTTTGCCAACGTGGCACGTTGTGTTTCGTCACATCAAATATCCTTCTCATCGAGGTCAGGCTTTTTCCTTCTTCTCTCGACTAGTCAAAAATTTCCGCGAGCTTTTGGCCTAATGCTTCACCATGCAACCAAGGACCATCGATAACCTTTCCATCGGGGTCGTAAAGAAGAACCTGAGGAATTGCCCAAATGTTGTAGAGACCGCAGACATCGCTGTCCCAACCCTTCAGGTCGCTCATCTGGGGCCAGGTGATGCCAAGTTCTTGGACTTTCTTTTCCCAATCCTCCTGTTTGTAGTCAAGTGAGACGCCTACCACTTCGAAACCTTTCTCTTTGTACTTTTCGTAGTTTGCTTTTATGTTGGGAATCTCTGCGCAGCAAGGGCCGCACCAGCTTGCCCAGAAGTCAACAAGCACATATTTGCCTTTGCCAACGTAGTCGGTCAGATGGCACTCTTTGCCCTCGAGGTCTTTTGCCACGAAATCCACAACCTTGGCACCTTCCTTCTTGTTCTTTTCCCCACTAATCACGCGGTTTATATAGTCGAGTTGCTTGTGGTCCTTATATTTGTAGTCAGCCATGAAGCTCTCGAGGAACTCCAGTCCGAGGTCGTTTGCAAATTTGCACAGGAAGAAGATGGGCACCAGATTGTCAGCATTATTCAGGATGGCCTGCGTGTACGTGTCTTTTATCTCCCCTTCTATGGCATCCCAACGCTTGTCTGCATCGGCATCCGCCACTTCGGGAATATCCTCGCCATACTTCTCT
>CACXUA010000102.1 GCA_902770725.1 uncultured Bacteroidales bacterium
CAAAGGTGTAGCAGCCGTCTCTGCATCAACATAAGCAATACGCTGGTTCACTCTAGGCCAGATAGTCATCTGGGCAGGAAAACTTATCAAAAGAAACACACGACCCACAAGGGCAGGATTGAAGGGATTGCATCCCAAACCTCCAAAGGTCATCTTTCCAATTCCGATAGCTGCCAAAGCGCCAATGATGATAATCCAGATTGGCAGATTGCTGGGAAGGTTGAATCCCAAAAGCAAGCCCGTCAGGATAGCACTTCCATCAGTAATTGTGGTCCGCTCACGCTTCAGTAGGAATTTGGTTATCGACCACTCGAAGAAGACACAGGATATCACAGAAGTGACAAGTACGATGGCTGCTCCTAAACCAAAGAACCAGAGGCTGGCCAACAGGGCAGGCAACAATGCAATGCACACACCATACATGTTCTTCTGAACGGAATCGCCGCCATGAACATGAGGTGAAAGGGATATAATTGGTTTCATCATTTCATTTACTATTTGACGATTTACAATTTACTATTTTACTTTGCGGCTCTACTCTTAATGATTCCCATGACGGTTGACTTGCCGACGCGAATCATGTCGAGGAGTGGACGATGGCTTGGGCAGGTGAACTGGCAACTGCCGCATTCGATGCAGCTTGTAATGTCGTTCTTCTCTGCGCCTTCCCAATCCTCAAGTTTGCTCTGTTTGCTAAGCAAGTAGGGCTCCAATCCCATAGGGCAGGCACTGACGCACTTGGCACAACGGATGCAGGGACTGGGTTCTGCACGACGGGCTTCCTTGTCGTTCATGATGAGCAGGCCGCTTGAACCCTTCGTCATGGGAACATCAAGACTCAAAAGAGCCTTGCCCATCATGGGGCCGCCGCCAATTATCTTGCCTGTATCTTCAGGCAGACCGCCACATTCGTCAATGAGTTGTTGGAAAGGCGTGCCAAGTCTTGCAAGGAGATTGCTTGGCTGCTTGAGGCTTTTACCTGTAACTGTAATGATGCGGTCAATCAGTGGCTTATTCTTCATGACTGCCTGATAGATGGCGAAGGCTGTGCCGACGTTCTGCACGACTGCCCCCACATTGATTGGAATGGCTGGAGGTGCAGGCACTTGACGGCCGATTACTGCATCGATGAGCTGCTTCTCGCCGCCTTGTGGATACTTGACCTTGAGGGGCACAACCTCGATGCCTTCGTAGTTCTTTGCCTTCTCTGTCATCAGGGCAATTGCGTCAGGCTTGTTGTTCTCGATGCCGATGTAACCCTTCTGCACGTCAACAGCCTTCATGATGAGCTGCAATCCAACGAGAATCTCCTCGGGATGTTCGAGCATAAGACGGTGGTCGGCAGTTAAGTAAGGCTCGCATTCTACGGCATTGATGATGACACACTCGGCCTTGCAGCCTGGAGGTGGAGACAACTTAACGTGGCAAGGGAAGGTTGCACCGCCCATGCCGACGATGCCTGCATTCTTTATCTTTTCGACGATTGTCTTGCTGTCGAGGTCGGGACGGTCGCTTAGCTTAACGAGAGTCGTGCTTCTGTCGATGCTCTCCTCCCATTCGTCGCCTTCCACATCGACATATATTGCCATACGACGTGTGCCGCTGGCGTCGAGGACGGCATCAACCTTAGCGACCTTTCCGCTAACGCTGCTGTGGATGGGAGCACTTACGAATCCTCCTGCTTCGGCCAGCAAAGTGCCGACCTTCACCTCGTCGCCTTTCTGAACGACGGGCTTTGCAGGAGCTCCGATATGCTGGAACATGCTAAAGACTGCCTGTTTTGGAAGAGCCGCCTCGCGAATGGGACTTGCAGCAGACAGCTTGTTCTCTGCGGGATGAACACCGCCTATCTTAAATGTCTTCATATCTGCTTTTCCTTTTCTTGTTCTACTTGTGGTTCTGCCGTTGCAGGCTTCTCTTTCTTAGGCGGGAAGTTGAAGCCGTGGATGGCTCCCTTCGGACAAGCTTCCTCGCACTTGCGGCACATCTTGCACTTCTCGGCGTCGATGTAGGCGAGGTTGTTCTCGAGTGTGATTGCCTCGAACTTCTCGCAGGTCTTTACGCACTTGCCGCAACCGATGCAGGAAGCCTTACAAGCCTTGTTGGCGATGGCTCCCTTGTCTTTGTTGTTGCAGAGAACGACGACGCGACGGCCTTTCGGACCTTTCAGCCTAATCTCGATGATGCCTCGCGGACAAGCTTTTGCGCAAGCTCCGCAAGCCGTACACTTCTCTTCATCTACCTCGGGCAGACCAGACTCAGGGTTCATGTGGAGCGCGTCGAACTGACACTTGGCGACGCAATCACCGCAACCCAGACAACCATAGCCGCAGCCTGTCTCGCCCATACCAGTCATCTGCTGGACGCGACAACTTCTGGCTCCATCGAACTGTGCCTGTCGAGGACGATTCTCGCAAGTGCCGTTACAACGAACGACAGCCACTTTCGGTGCAGCAGCCTCGACTGCCAAACCAAGGATGCTGGCCACCTGTTCCATGACAGGCTGACCACCTACAGGACAGAGCTTGCCCTCCAGACTGCCACCGTCGGCAGCCTTTACGCAAGCAGCGGCAAAGCCTGAACAACCAGGATAGCCGCATCCACCGCAATTGGCCTGAGGCAGGACTTCTCCCACCTGTGCAATGCGTGGATCTTCATGCACAGCAAACTTGTGAGAGACTACAAAGAGAATCACCGCAGAGGCGAGTCCGATGAGTCCCAGCACACATACTGCAATCAGAATTACATTCATAACGTTTATTTTGTTTTTGTTTAATTGTTTTCGATTCTAAACGAGAACTGTCCTGCCAGCTTGTCTTTCAGCAGGAAAAGCATGCCGTAATAGAGAGCCAGAGCCAGCAAAGCGGCCAAAGCACCCAGCTTTTCTCCGTAATGATGGGTGACGAGAAAGAGGACGACGAGCATGATGATGAGCGGAACGACGTAAGCCAGAACGCTTGCTCGCAGCCCTTGCCGAACGGAACCGACAAGCATAACGCGGTCACCAACGTGCAGAGTTGGGTAGTGCCCCTTGACTTCCACGAGTTTCTCCTTGCTTTCGCTGCTGCGGCAAAGCTGACGGGCACTACAACTACTGCAAGCCGAAGCCTGCAGGATGCGTACCTGACAGCTTTCAGCCCCTATTTGTTCTACGATACCTTCGTGGCGAATCGTCTCGTTATAACTCATTTTGTGTATAAAGTTGCACAAAGATACGATTTTTTTCGCTTAATACCTAATTATAATTATAAGGATTTTGTGAATTTGAATAAAAAAACAAAAAAGGTGCATGTTTGAGCCCGATAAATGAGAGAAAAACGTGTGAAAAGAGGTGTTTTTATGCCGAATAAAGTGAGGGACTTTCTTCGTCTAAAGTACATTACCAGCATCTGTGACACAGAATCAACTGTCCGTCATGTCAGGGAAAAGTGGCTTTTCCTTTCTTTTTGATACTTCAGGTTTCGATGCAACTTGGAACAGTTTTGAGTGAAAAACGTCTCGAAAACCGATGTGGCCAGTCAAGTTTTCTATCTTCGCTAGGGAAGTTTGAAAACGTCACACGTTAACTTTTCAAACTTCGCACGTCGATTTTGGTAATATCACATTGGTTCTTGCCCATCAAAACAGGTCGAAAACGCCACTTTTTTACTTAAAAATGGGTGATTTTCCCTATCATTTGACACGCAAGAAAATGTTTGTTGCTCATTATCAAAGTGTTGCGATTTTAACATTTCTTCTCGTCAGCCTTACCCTAGGTACAGGGCGAGCATTTCCGAACGATTCTCAGCGATTAGTGAAAAGGCAAAGAGTAAGCAGGAATTATGTTTTACTTTACATATTGTTAAAGAGGAACATCATAAATTTTATTCTTCAGAGATTTAAATTTTCTTCTTTTCGTTTCATGATATTCAATTATTTTTCATATCTTTGCAAAACAAACATCATAGAAAACAGCAAGGATGAACACTCCATACTGCATTAAAACAGGTTGCAAGATAAACTTGGGCTTGAACATCATCGAACGCCGTCCTGATGGTTATCACAATATAGAAACCATCTTCTATCCAGTTCCGCTTTTCGACGAGCTGACCATCAGAGAAGGGGATGGTGCTGATGTGTTGACTTTGGGGGGAAATCCTTTGGATGGCGAGGTGCAGGATAATTTGGTGCTGAAAGCAGTTCGTTTGCTCAGGCAAGAGGGTTATCCGATTCCACCACTTAATATCGACCTTCGCAAAGTTATTCCTAGCGGAGCAGGTCTTGGTGGAGGCAGTAGCGATGCGGCTTGTATGGTCCGTGTGCTCTCCGAACTTTTTGACCTTTCATAACAGGAGCTACTAATAAGCTTAGCTTTATATTAGGAGATAAATCA
>CACXUA010000103.1 GCA_902770725.1 uncultured Bacteroidales bacterium
CTACGAGCTGGGCATTCTTGCCAACATCGACAAGGAGGTAACAGCCTTCTGCAACGAGCAGAACATTATGCTGCTGAGTTCCACCACCGAGATGCTTTCCAAGCTCATCGACAAGGACGATGCGCCCTTCATCTACGAGAAGACGGGCACACGCATCCATTCGTACATGATCGACGAATTCCAAGACACTTCGGGCATGCAGTGGGGTAACTTCATGCCCCTGCTCAGCAACTCCCTTGCGCAAGGCTATCAGAACCTTATCGTCGGCGACGTGAAGCAGAGCATCTACCGCTGGCGTGGCGGCGACTGGAATCTCCTGAACTCCGAGATCAACGATTTTGAAGCATGGGCGCACCACGACGATTCCACCTCGCTCACCACCAACTGGCGATCATTACCCGCCATCGTGCAGTTCAACAACGCCTTCTTCCACGACCTGGCCGCCAAGCTCGACCAAATGATTGGCTCCGAGCGCATACAAGCCATCTATGCCGACGTCGAGCAAAGCATCGCTCCAACAAAACAGGGTCCTGACAAACCGCAAGGATATATCAGCGTGAGTTTCCTGGAGCCGAAGGACGAAGATGGCATTCCCATCAAATCGGCACATGTCGATGATTTCATCGCCGAGGCGTCACGCCAACTGCCCATGACCATCATCGAACTGCAGCAGAAGGGATTCCGGCCCAGCGACATTGTCATCCTCTGCCGCAGGAACAAGGAATGCAGCTGGGTGGCGGAAGCCTTGCTTCGCTACAAAAACGAACATCCCGAAAGCCCATACTGCATGGACATCATCTCGGGCGAAGCTTTGCTGCTCTCCGCACGTCCCACCATCCAGACACTCATCCATCTGATGGCTCACCTGCTGTCGCCCGACTCCGACATCTTCTGTGCCATTGCCTGGTGCAGTTTCTTCCAACTCGACGGATGCACACCCGAGGACGCTATCGAAAAATACTTCCAGCTCGACAAGTCGAAGCGTGCCTTCCATCCCGAATTGGCTCATCGCCCCCTCTATGAGATGACCGAGGAACTCATCGCTCTGCTGCCCGAAAATGCTCGCCAACAGGATGCTCCCTTCCTGCAGGCTTTCCGTGACCTGGTGCTCGAATTTGTACAAACCAAAGGCAGCGACCTCTCGGCGTTCCTCGACTGGTGGATGCAGACGGGATGCAACAAATCCATCACCACTCCCGCCGAACAGGATGCCATCCTCATCATGTCGATCCACAAGTCGAAAGGCCTTGGCAAGCCTGCCGTCATCCTCCCCTACGCGTCGTGGGACCTCGACCTGAGTACACGCAGCAACGACATCATCTGGTGCGAACCCCAAGAGCCGCCCTTCAAGGTCAACATCTCCAACCCAGACTCGACCGGAGAGGATCTCAGTCAAAATATCCTTCTTCCCATCTCCCTAAATAAAGATTTAGACAAGACCATCTTCAATGCCGATTACAAAGAGGAACGCGAACGGGTCGTCATCGACAATCTGAACACCGCCTACGTGGCCTTTACCCGTGCCAAAGAGGTGCTCATCATCATGGTTCCGAAGCCCGAGAAGGCCGAAGGAACCGGGCTGAAGGAAAGGCTTCTACAATATTGCACCGAACAAGGCAATCCCGCTGGGCTCATACTTGGAGAATGGCCACGTTCCGGCGATTTTTCCACCGAACGCAAACAATCGCCATCTGCGTCCTCGTCGCTGGCGAGTGGGATTGTGCATCCTACCCGTTTGCCCAACCTCACCATCCTCCACGACCCTGCCAAACCTGACATCACTGCCAAGGAGAAAGGCAACTATATCCACGCAGTCATGCAGGAGATACGCACCGCCGACGAGGCTCCCCAAGTCATCAGCGACCTCTATGCACGTGGCTCTATCGACGAGACGATCATCTCCGAGTCACAGATGCAGCAGACCATTGCCCGCATCCTCGCGATGCCTGAGGTGGCGCCCTGGTTTAAGCATGGCCTGCAAGTTCTCAACGAACTTACCATCATGAACACCGACGGCCTACAGGAGCGTCCCGACCGCATCGTCATCACGCCCGATGGACACGCCACCGTCATCGACTTCAAGACCGGCAGCAATCACCCAGGTTACCGACGACAAGTAGCTCGCTACATGCGCCTTCTCAAGCAATTGGGCTATTCTTCCGTCAGCGGCTTTCTCCTCTTCATTAAGGACGAATCTATCGTAGAGGTGCGATAATCAGAATACTCTGAGTCTTCCGAGTAATCCGAGTCTTCCGAATACTCTGAGTAATCTGAGTACTCCGAATACTCCGACTAAAAAAGCCCCCGCCGTTTGGCGAGGGCTTCCTATTTTTAAAGGTCAGTCAATCAAAGATTGTTGAGCGTGCTGGCAAACTTGGCGAACTCAAGGTCGTTGAGAGCCTTGTTCTTCAGCGAGCTGTCCATACCGATGGCCTTGCGGAGATTTTCACCTACGCCAGTAGCATTGTTGGTGCGAGCAGCAACGATAGCAGCCAGATAATAGGTCATGGCGTTCTTGTCCTTCACAGCGTCGAGGATCGACTTGGCAGCGCTGTAATTCTTGTTGAGGATGTTTGCAACAGCAGCGTTGTTCGACTTCACGTCACCGAAGCTCTGTACAGCCTGAGCATACTGACCCTTGTTGGTAAGCAGAGTACCCATAGCCTCGCCATATTCTGGGCAATCACCAGCCTTGCCAAGATAAGTCTGGGCAGCCTGCCAATCGCCATTGTTCATAGCAACAAGGCCCATATTGAGGTTGGCCTGTGGGTTGTTGGCGTCCTTGTTGAGGATGCTCTTCCAGAGGCTCTCAGCCTCAGCATACTTGCCCTGAGTGTAGTAGAGGTCAGCCAGGTCGTTGGCAGCACGAAGGTCCTTGCCGAACTTGTTCTGGGTGTACTTGTAGATAGCTTCCTTCACATTGTCGTTCGACATATTGGCAAGATAGAGAAGCTCCTCAACGGTGAGTTCGTCTTTGTTGTTCTTCCAAAGGTCAGCAATCTCGTCATCGGTGTGGCCAATGTTACGAACGGTAGCAGTAACCTTCGAATAACGAAGCTGTGGCAGAATCTCGTCAGCAAGTTCCTTGTAAGCAGCCGAAAGGTTGCGGATCTCCTGCTCACGACGGTCAGGATCGCTGATGCGGCTCAGCACGTTCAGCACGAGCTGCTTGTCCTGGATGCTGCTGTTCTCAACGAGCTCCTTGAAGCCTTCCCAATCCTCAGCAATCTGCTCGGGAGTGATCTGGCCCTGCATCTTGGCCTTCTTGAGGAACTTGTTCAGGTAAGCAGCCGAGCTCTTCTCACGACCAGCAGCCAGACGCTCGTTGAGCGAGTAGGCGCCTTCAGGAGAAGCGGTGCTGACCATGTCGAGGCCCTCGAACTCACGACGATCCTGGTTCTTGGTGGCAGTGATGGCAGCCTGCATATCCTTCACCTCCTGCTTCTTCTCAGACTCCGAAGCACGCAGGTTGGTGCTCTGGTACTGGTAGATCATAGTGGCGATGTACTTGTCGAAGGTGTCCTTCACGAAGTTGTCCTTAGCATAGGCAGGAGTGTTGCCGTAAGCCGAGCAGAGGCTCTCGGTAGCGATCACACCATCAGCGATATAAACGCTGGGCAACTTGTAGGGCTTACCCTTAACTTCGGCATCAAAGTCAAGACGGAGCTTCGAAGCAGCCATCTCGTCCTTGTAGAGGAATGAGCAGCGGAAAGTGCCAGTGCCGCCATACTTGTAGTTGATCTCCTGGTCGTTGCCGCTAATCTTTTCGCCCTGGAAGGTTACGGGAGTGCCTGCGGTCTCACCTGTAGCATACTCCAATACAGGAGTAATGGTGATGCTGGCCTTCTTGTTGAAGTACTTCTCGGGATAAGTCACGGTAACGGTAGCATTCACCTGACCACCCTCTTCAACGAGGGGATTGGGATTGCAAACGAAATTGTCAGCAGTAAGCGGATCGAGCTTACCGCACGATGTAACGGCAGCAAGCATAACTGCTGCGCCTGCGGTCAAAAAGACTTTCTTGATCATAGTAAAAAATATTAGTTGATGTTTGATTTGATATGTTCTTTTACTGGATTTGTTGATGATTTGCCGATAATAATGCGCTGCAAAGATAATCAATTATTTCGAGAAATGTGCATCTTTCTCCAAATATTTCACAAATTTAGGCTATTTTTTTAATCTTTTAGTCATTTATCGCATCTTATTGCGCGGATGATAGGTCAAAATCTCCTCACGCAGCATCTGCCGATCCACCTTCGTGTAAATCTCGGTGGTTGAGATTTGCTCGTGTCCCAGCATCATCTGGATGGCTCGCAGATTGGCCCCGCCCTCCAGCAAAT
>CACXUA010000104.1 GCA_902770725.1 uncultured Bacteroidales bacterium
AATTATGGACATACAATTGATTAAAGATTGCGAAGCAAAGGCCCAGGCATGGCTCGATTCGCCTTATTATGATGCAGAAACCAAGGCGGAAATCCGCGAAATGATGCAGAATGAGGACAAAACAGCCCTCGTAGATGCTTTTTATCAGAGTTTGGAGTTCGGAACGGGCGGTCTGCGCGGCATTATGGGCGCTGGAACCAATCGCATGAACAAATACATCGTCGGCATGGCTACTCAGGGCTTTGCGAACTACATCCTGAAAGCCTTCCCAGGACAGAAGGGACTCTCAGTCGTGGTCGGTCACGACTGCCGCAACAATGGTCGTCTCTTCGCTGAGACCGTTGCCAACATCTTCTCTGCCAACGGAATCAAGGTCTATCTCTTCGAGAGCCTTCGTCCCACGCCCGAGGTCAGCTTCGCCATCCGTCAGCTTGGCGCAAAGGCAGGCGTGAACGTGACGGCCAGCCACAACCCGAAGGAATACAACGGCTACAAGGCTTATTGGGAGGATGGCGCACAAGTGCTCTCTCCACACGATACAGGCATCATCGACGAGGTGAACAAGGTCCGTATCGAGGATGTGAAGTTCCAGGGCAACCCCGACCTCATCGAGATTATCGGCGGTGAGATGGACTTCGACTACATGACTGCCGTCAAGGAAGCCATGATTGACCAGGACGTTATCTTGCGCCAGAAAGACCTCAACATCGTCTATAGTGCCATGCACGGAACGGGACGCGTCATCGTGCCTTTGTGCCTGCGCAGCTGGGGCTTCCAGAACATCCACGTCGTGCCCGAACAGATGGTCATCGACGGCAACTTCCCGACCGTGGTCAGCCCCAATCCCGAGAACGCTGAGGCCATGACCCTTGGCATGAAACTCGGCACGAAACTCAATGCCGACCTCGTCGTAGCAACCGATCCCGACGCCGACCGCCTCGCCATCGTTTGCCGCGACAACAAGGGCGAATGGACCATCATCAACGGCAACCAGACCTGCATGATGTTCTGCTACTACATCATCAAGAACAAGATTGCCCTCGGCCAGCTCAAGCCCACCGATTTCCTCGTCAAGACCATCGTCACGACCGAGGTCATCACAAAGATGGCACAGAAGAACAACATCGAGTTGCGCGACTGCTACACGGGCTTCAAGTGGATTGCCCACGAGATTGCCATCAGCGAAGGCAAGCAGAAATACATCGGCGGCGGCGAGGAGAGCTTCGGCTTCCTGCCCTTCGACAAAGTGCGCGACAAGGATGCTCCAGCCTCTATCTGCCTCATTTGCGAGATTGCAGCTTGGGCACGCGACAACGGCATGACCCTCTACGACCTCCTCATGCAGATCTACCTCGAGTACGGCTTCAGCTACGAGCACACCATCAATGTCGTTAAGCCCGGCAAGAGCGGTGCCGACGAAATCAAGGCCATGATGGAAGACTTCCGCAACAACCCCATCACCGAGATTGCCGGCAGCAAGGTCGTTCTGGCAAAGGACTTCAAGACCCTCAAGGCTCGTGACGGCGAAGGCAAGGAAACAGCTCTCGACATGCCCGCAACAAGCAACGTGCTGCAGTACTTCTGCGAGGATGGCACAAAGGTCAGCGTCCGTCCCAGCGGCACCGAGCCCAAGATTAAGTTCTACCTCGAAATCAAGGACACAATGGGCTGCGCTAACTGCTATGCAGGCTGCGTGGAGAAAGCTCTGAAGAAGGTCGAGGAGATTAAGAAGTCGATGAGGCTCTAAAGTGAAGAGTGAAGAGTGAAAAGTGAAGAATAAGAAATACTTCATTTACTGTCAGGGGGACATTCTGCTCACGAAAGAGGGGACTGTCCCCTTTGGCGAATGTCCCATCGAGTTGAAACCTTGGGAAAAGGTAACGGATTTGCAGGGAGGTCAGGTCGTCGTTGCCTCTCTTCCCCATCCCGTTTCGGATAGGGAAGACCTGCAAATGATGCCGCTCCGAAAGTCGTTCCACGTCCTTTCTGCCGAAGATTACCAGCTGGCAGGAAAGTGCGCCGAGTTGGTCTATTTCCATCAGAACTCGAAGTTCTGCGGCGTTTGCGGTGGCGAGATGCGTTGGCAGACGGAAATCAGCAAGCAATGCAAGGAGTGCGGCAAGGAACTTTGGCCCAGTTTGGCAACCGCCATTATCGTTCGCGTCACCCGAGGCGACGAGATACTCATGGTTCATGCTCACACCTTTCGCGACCGCCATTACGGCCTCGTAGCGGGCTTCGTCGAGACAGGTGAAACGCTGGAGGAATGCGTGCAGCGCGAAGTGTGGGAAGAGACGCATCTGCGCGTCACAAACATCCGCTATTTCGCCTCGCAGCCTTGGCCCTATCCGAGCGGCCTGATGGTCGGCTTCACGGCAGACTACCTCTCGGGCGAAATAGAACTCCAAAAGGCTGAGCTGAGCGATGGAGGCTGGTACAAACGGGACAATCTTCCTTACCTTCCTGACCCGTCTTCCATAGCTTACAGGCTCATCATGGACTGGGCGAAAGCATAATTCACAATTCATAATTCATAATTGTTTGTTATTTATCGTCCAAAAAATTTGGAGCATTGAGAAAAAAGTCGTACCTTTGCCGCGCATTTTGAAAATGCACATGCAATAAATAGTATTAATCAGTCCCTTATCTGCCTCTCAAGGGTGTTTGGAAGAGGAACGGGGACATAAAGAACAAGAAAGAAAATGAAAGAAGGAATTCATCCCGAGAACTACCGTCCCGTAGTCTTCAAGGACATGAGCAACGGCGACATGTTCCTCAGCCGTTCAACCGCTAAGACAACTGAAACCATCGAGTTCGAAGGCGAGACTTATCCCCTCTACAAGTTGGAAATCAGTAACACCTCTCACCCCTTCTACACTGGTAAGAGCAAGCTGGTCGACACCGCTGGTCGCGTCGATAAGTTCATGAGCCGCTACGCTCGCATGAAGAAATAAAGACCCCCTAGCCCCCTTTAGGGGTGTAACGGTCGATGAGTAGAACATTAAAATATAAGAGGTGCAGAAGCATTTGGCTTTCTGCATCTCTTTTTGTATTCCTTTTACTTACAGGATGTGGCGACGACCCTGTCGTTTCTCCCTGGACCTCTGGCGCAAACAATAACGACAATAAGGCTCTGGCTTTGCCTATCTTTACGGAATCAACGACGCCGGCATCTCTCAGAACAGATGCTATGCGCGGTTTTGAGATTCCTTCCCTCAAGACGGGCAACGTCAATGCTTTTATCGTACATACCCTCCCAAATACGCAGCTGAACTACTGTGTAGGTTACAACACGAGCCTCAAGGCAAATGCCTGGACGGCCTTCAAATGGTATCCGGGCTTCTCGTCGAACAATAAGGTCTGGAACCGCAACAGATGGAGGAACGGCGAGACGTTCAATGGCTATGGTGGCAAATCCGACCCTTTCCAACCCGATCCTGTGCTTCCGGAAGATATGCGCATCAGTTCCTCGGACTTCACGAATTGGAGCTATCAGCGAGGCCATATCCTTGGTAGTGCCGACCGCCTTAATTCGAAAGAAGCTAACGGTCAGACGTTCTATCTTAGTAACATCAGCCCGCAGTTGAAGGACTTCAACGAACATGGCATCTGGTGGAACCTGGAGAGTTTCCTTCGCGACACCTACGACCAATCCAATTTCCGCGATACACTTTATGTGGTAAAGGGCGGTACGATTACTCCCGGCATGTATAAAATGGTCGATCAACTGGCTTGCCCCCAATACTACTATATGGCCATCCTCGCCTATAAGAAATCTTACGCCAAGACGAACAGCGGCTTTTGGGCAATTGCTTTCTGGATGGAGCATAAGGCAAATTGGGATGAGGTTAGCTCGAAATACGCCATTACCATCGACGAGCTTGAACGTCGTACAGGCATCGACTTCTTCTGCAACCTGCCAGATGATATCGAGAATGCTGTCGAGAAGAGCTTCTTCCTGTCAGATTGGAAGTTGAAATAGTTCATAGTTCAAAGTTATGAAAGCAGCTAGGTTTTTATTTTTTTTATATTCTTCATCCTTCATTCTTCATTCTTCATTTGCAGAACTTCGCATCCGTGACATCTATGCCGTGGCTCCCGATAGCATCTTCCCCCTCTTGACGAAGAACAACCGTCTCGACCAGATAGACTTCCGCGAAAACAACATGAAGGCAGACGTGAAGAATAAGTTCGATGCCCATGCGGAATTGCTCGTCCTGAACGATAATTACCTCAAATTGCAGCTTTCGAAACATTGTCTTGTCGAGATGCGACTGCTTCCCGACAGCACTTTTTGCATGGTGCAGACCTATAACG
>CACXUA010000105.1 GCA_902770725.1 uncultured Bacteroidales bacterium
CCTCTGTGTGTTGCCAGTACCACCGTGGGAAATCTCCAGTACCACCGTGGGAGTACTGGAGTTTTCCCACGGTGGTACTGGCAACACACAGAGGAATCAGAATTAACTTGAACGTGTCATTTGGATTGTACAGGCTGTTATTCAACCATGCTTTACACGAATTTCACAAATTATCCCTTGCAATCAAAGGCATAGTCAATTCGTGGTTCGGTTAAATCATCAATCCGTACAATCCGATTAATCTGTGGTTACAATTAAAACTCCGCGTAATGTTCGTTTTCAGAAGCCGAAGTATCGCTTGGCGTTATAATAGCTGATGTCCTCGACCATCTGCGCGATGAAGGGCATCTCCTCTTGTGGGAGTTTGCCTTCTTCCACGTCGCGACCGATGAGGTTGCAGAGGCAGCGGCGGAAGTACTCGTGGCGAGGGTAGGAGAGGAACGAGCGGCTGTCGGTCAGCATGCCTACGAAACGGCTCAGCAAGCCGAGCATCGAGAGGCAGTTCATCTGGCGTTCCATACCGTCGATCTGGTCGTTGAACCACCATCCGCTGCCGAATTGGATCTTGCCTGGCGTGGGACCTTCCTGGAAATTGCCTATCATGGTGGCAATCATCTCGTTGTCCGACGGATTGATAGGGTAGAGGATTGTCTTGGCGAGGTTGCCTTCGCTGTCCAATTTGTCGAGGAAACGGGACAGACTTTCGCTGGTGTTCCAGGTGCCGATGCTGTCGTAACCGGCATCAGGACCGAGTTTCTTGAACATGCGAGAGTTGTTGTTTCGCATCGGACCATAGTGGAATTGTTGCGTCCAACCAGCCTTCGCGTCCATTCGTCCACCTTCGAGCATGAGGGCGGAACGGAACTTGCTGACCTCTTCGGCAGTAGGCTGCTTGCCGTCCATCACTTTACGGAAGATGGCATTCAGTTCCGCTTCGGTAAAGTCGTCGGCATAAAACTCGTTGACACCATGGTCGGAAAGGCGACAACCAACAGAAGCGAAGAAGTCGTGACGCCGTTGTAGGACGTCGAGCAGATCGGTATAAGTGCGGATTTCCTGTTTTGCAGTTGAACTCAAAGCCTCGATGTAAGCCCGATAAGCCGTGGGATTGTCAATCGCCATTGCTTTGTCGGGACGCCAGGTGGGCAGGACTTTTACCTCGAAACCGCTTTTGCAAGTGGCGATGTGATGCTCCAAAGTATCCGCAGGATCGTCGGTTGTGCATACCACCTCAACTTTGTACCTACGCATCAATCCGCGTGCCGAGAACTCGGGCGACTGCAGTTTCTCGTTGCATTCATCATAGATCTCGCGAGCCGTGGCAGCATTCAGGAGCTTGTTTATGCCGAAGGCCGTGCGAAGTTCGAGGTGCGTCCAATGATACAAAGGGTTTCGCATGCAGTAGGGCATCGTTTCTGCCCACTTCTGGAACTTCTCCCAATCGCTCGCATCGCCTGTGATATATTTCTCCTCGACCCCGTTGCTCCGCATGGCGCGCCACTTGTAGTGGTCTCCTCCAAGCCAGAGTTCCGTGATGTTTCGGAAGCGATGGTCCTCCGCAACCTCCTTCGGATTGAGGTGACAATGGTAGTCGATGATGGGCAGATGGGCTGCGTGGTTGTGATAGAGAGCCTGTGCCGTCGGCGACTGCAACAGGAAATCTTTGTCCATGAAGGCTTTCATAGCAATGGGTCTTATAGGCTTAATGGGGTTAATGGGGCTTATGGGTTAAGGCTCATGGCGATTCCCATCTCCAATCCTCGCAGTTCGGCAAGACCTCTGAGGCGGCCTATGCAACTGTATCCGGGGTTGGTTTTCTTCTTCAGGTCATCGCACATCTGGTGTCCGTGGTCAGGTCGCATGACGATGCTCTTGTGCCGCTTCTGCTGAATCTCCAAGAAGGCTTTCATCACTTCGTACATCGGAACGTCACCCTCGAGGTGGTTCGCCTCGTGGAAGTTGCCTTCGCTGTCCCTCTGAGTGCTGCGGAGATGAACAAAGTCGATGCGGTCCCAGAACTGGCGCATCATGGCTGGCAGGTCATTTTGGGCGCTTACGCCAAACGAACCGGTACAGAGACAGAGCCCATTAGCAGGGCTTGGAACGGCATCGACGAGTGCCTGGAAGTCCTCAGCAGTACTGAGAATGCGGGGCAGACCAAGTATCGACATGGGTGGGTCATCGGGGTGAATCACCAACCTTACGCCGGCTTTCTCGGCAGCGGGACACACCTCTTTGAGGAAATAGATAAGGTTCGCGCGTAGTTTCTCCGGCGTGATGTCCTTGTATCGGTCAAGTTCCTTCTGGAATTGTTCCAGCGTGAAGCTCTCCTCAGAGCCAGGCAAACCGGCAATCATGTTACGGGTGATGAGCTGCTTCTCAGCGTCGTCCATCTGCTCGTAGCGCGCCTTTGCTTTCGCTTTCTCTGCGTCGGAATAGTCTTTCTCCGCGCCAGGTCTCTTAAGAATGAACAGGTCGAAGGCCACGAAGGCTGCCCTCTCGAAGCGAAGAGCACGGCTTCCGTCGGGCATCTCGTAGGCCAGATTGGTTCGCGTCCAGTCGAGAACCGGCATGAAGTTATAGGTTACGACATCGACGCCGCACTCGCCAAGGTTCAAGAGGCTCTGCTTGTAGTTGTCGATGTAGCGCTGGAAGTCGCCCGTTTGGGTCTTGATGTGTTCGTGGACAGGCACGCTCTCCACGGCTGCCCAACGCAGTCCGGCATCTTCTATTACTTGCTTGCGCTTGAGGATTTCCTCTTTCGTCCACACCTCGCCATTGGGGATGTGATGCAGCGCGGTGACGATGCCAGTGGCACCAGCCTGCCTGATGTCCTGCAGACTTACAGGGTCGTTGGGTCCATACCAACGGAAACTTTGTTCACAAAGATACATAATATTAAAGATGTGAAGTGTTTTAGATTGAGAAAGCATCAAATCCGCCGTCAACTACGGAGAGGACTCCCGTGACGAAACTGCTGGCGTCGCTGATGAGATAGTGTATCGTGCCGAAGAGTTCCTCGGGCTCTGCGAAGCGACCTGCAGGGGTGTGAGCGATGATGGTCTTTGCTCTGTCGGTCAGCGAGCCGTCCTCGTTTGTCAGCAAAGTGCGGTTCTGATTGGTCAGGAGGAAGCCCGGCACGATGGCATTGACGCGCAGACCTGGGCTGAACTTCGAGGCAAGTTCGGTCGCCATATACTTTGTGTAGTTCGCGATGGCTGCCTTCGCTGCGCCATAACCCACGACGCGAGTGAGCGGACGAAGTGCTGTCTCGGAACAGAAGTTCACGATGGCGCCCTTCTCATTCTTTGCCATGACGGGCACAAACACTTGTGTGGGAAGGATTGTGCCGAAGAGATTGAGCTCTACGACCTTCTTAAAGGCGTCAATGTCCAAGTCGAGGAAAGTCTTGTCGGGAGCGATGGTGGCTCCTGCCATGTTGCCTCCAGCTGCATTCAGCAGGACGTCGATGGTGCCGAAGCGAGCCACGATAGCATCTCTGTTCTGCTCAAGAACCTCTTTCTTCAGTACGTCTGTCACGAGGAAGAGTGCCTCGCCTTTCTTGTTCAACTCTGCTTCAAGCTCTTTTCCCTGGTCTTCAATGCGGTCGAGCACAACCACTTTGGCGCCTTGCTCTACGAGGTAGTGAGCAATGTTCCTGCCAAGAATTCCACAGCCGCCAGTCAATACGACGACTTTTCCCTTGATGTCAAATAAGTTCTTCATTGTTATTTACCTTAATCTATATACCTTATTAATATATTAACCTTGTACCGCCTTGTACCTTGGCACGAATGCCTTGAGCATGAGCCAGCCCAAAAGGTAAGCTACAGCACAGTAGCAGAATATGATGAAATAGCCTGCAGGCTTGCCTTGGAAGCCGAGGAACTGCATTTGTGTTTTGTCGGCATAGTCGAAGAGCAGTCCGCTGCCCCAGTTGATGAGGAACGAACCGATGCCACCTGCCATGCCGTTGATGCCGGTCATTGTGCCCACAGCTTTCTTCGGAAAGAGGTCGCTACCCACAGAGAACAGGTTGGCCGACCAACTCTGATGTGCCGCACCAGCCAAACCGATGAGGATAATCGGGAACCAATAGCTGTGAACACCGAGGGGTTGGGCTAGGATGGTGAGCAGGGGGAACAGTGTAAAGATGAACATTGCCTTGAGTCGGGCATCGTAGGGATGCTGCCCTGTTTTATTGATGATAATGGTAGGAAGCTTGCCTCCATATATCGAAAGCATCGTGATGGCGTAGAGAACGAAGATGAGCAACATGGCTGTCGGGTTGTCGGACTTCA
>CACXUA010000106.1 GCA_902770725.1 uncultured Bacteroidales bacterium
TGAACCTGCACAAGAAAAAGCGGCTATCAGCAGGAACATAACACTCATTGAAGACAAACCAACAATAAAAAGCTTCTTATTAATATGTTTCATAAACTTAAATCCTCCTAATTTGTCTGAATGCTATACTCTTTGGAAAATGGTTTAAGCAAAGCAAGAATAAGACGAATGAGCGTGGTTTTTCCTGCTCCTGTCTCACCAAGTATTGCTGTGATAGAGCCTTTGGGAAAGTCGCAAGAGAAGTGAGACAAGATGGGACGTCCGTTTTCCTTATATTTAAAGCTGACGTCAACAAGACGAACTCCTGCTCCCTCTTTGAAGGCAACAGGGTCTGAATCATCTTCCAGAGGCATCTCCTCAAGTTCCAAAAGACGTTCACTTGCAGTAAGGGTGCTGATAAGGACTGGAATGAAGCGAGTCATATCACGGAATGGTCCCTGTATCTGTCCGACAAGTTGGATGAAGGAAATCATCATACCATAGGTGATGGTTCCTGCCTGCAAACTGTTCACACCCCAAAGGAAAGTGACGAGATAGCCTGTTCCGAAGCCGATACTGAGTAATGTTGAAGAGGAACTGCTGAAAACTGCTCTGTGACGGACATGTTTGCGAAGTGTGGTCTGTGTCTGCTCCAACTTCTCGATCATTGTTCCCGTTCGCTCCAATGTCTTGAGAATAGCACGATGCTGAATGCTTTCCTGCAGGATGCTTTGCACTTTACTCTCGGTAGAACGGATGTCGCGAGTAATGGTTCGCATCTTACGCACGTAAACTTTACTCAGGATTAGGAAGCAAGGCATAATGCATATAATTAAGCAAGCCAAGCGACCATCCATATGGAAGAGATAGAGGAAGGCTCCAACGAAGCGATACGACACCTCAAGCAAAGCAGGGAACGTCTCCGTGATGCATGAAGTCAAATCACGCACATCCTGCTCTATTCGGTTCAGGGTGTCACCACTATGACGGTCTTCCTGACCGTTCCATTCGCTTTTCAGGAGATGCGAGAACAAGCGTTGCTGCAGTATGTTCAGGGAACGAACACCAAGCAAAGCGCTCACCCATTTGCGGGCAAACCCCAGCATAATCTTGCTGACCATAATGGCAACAAGAGCATATGCTGCCACCCGAAGACTGCCTGCTGCCTTATTTGTCGCAATATCTATCGTCCACTTCGTGGCATATATGAATGCAAAGTCAAGGGTAACAGACAGGATGCCAATGAGAGCATTGAGCAACGCCTGCAGTCGTAATCCTCGAGAGGAACGCCAAAGCCAACGGATAAGGTCGCGAATGGATATCGTCATAATATTCGATGAACGTTGTACAATGGTTAATGGTTTCTCGTGTCGCTACCCCAAAGGAGTTTGCTACGCAACGTATGCAGGAACGTCGTCTCTGGACGTTTCAGTACAACAACTTGATAGGGAGCCTTGCGAATAACTAACTTAGTCGAGTCCTGACAAGATTCGCTGCGGCCATCGATTGCCACAAGGAAGTTGTGGCTGCGACTCTCTACTGTCAACGTTATCTCCAAATCATCAGGCAAAGTCAAGGGTCGAACGGTAAGTCCATGAGGTGCAACAGGAACAAGGCCAAGATTCTGGCTGCCTGGCAGCATAACTGGTCCGCCAACACTTAGTGCATAGCCTGTGCTGCCTGTTGGCGTATTGACGATAAGGCCATCAGCTTGATAGGTGGTTAGGTATTCACCACCAAGGTCAACACGGATGCTTATCATGCTGCTATTGTCACGCTTGAGTACTGCAACCTCATTGAGGGCAAAAGGATAACCTTGCATCTGTCCCTCTGAACATTCAACCTGAAGCACGTTACATTTCTCTTTGCGCAGCAGATCGTCTTGCAGATGCTTGAGAGTTTCCGTAATATCATCGAGCGAGAAGTCAGCAAGGAAGCCAAGACGGCCTGTATTGATTCCAAGAATAGGAATCTGCTTGTCTCCAACCCTCATTGCAGTTGTGAGGAAAGTGCCGTCACCCCCCATGCTTACTGCAAAGTCAGCCTCAAAGGAATCGTCTGTAATAAGTTGATGAGCAGGAACTGCAATATGCATATCCTCACTAAGATATTCAAAGAACCGACGGTCAATAAGGGGAACAATACCGAAAGCAGTCAATGCGTCGAAGAGTTTCTGCACTGCCTCACACTTCTTTGGCTGGTAAGTATTCCCAAAGATTGCACATCTTTTTGCCTTTTCCATAAATAAATTCGCTTTAGGGTGGCAAAGTTAAGGTTTTTTTCCTAACTTTGCAAAACAGAAACCCCTAATATATAATAAAGGTATGATTTATGTCTTTTTAGCTACAGGTTTCGAGGATATCGAAGCCATCGCACCGGTTGATATCATACGTCGTGCCGGCTTGGAAGTGCAGACAGTGTCTATCACAGGTGAACGAGTTGTAATGAGTGCTCATGGCGTTGGTATCATGACCGACCTGCTTCTTTCAGAAGTTGACTTCTCGAAGGCAAAGATGCTGGTGCTTCCAGGTGGACTGCCCGGCGCAACGAATCTTGATGCATGCAAGCCCTTGACAGATGCCATCAAGCTGCACCACGAAGCAGGAGGTGCCATTGCAGCCATTTGTGCAGCGCCCTTGGTATTTGGTCATTTGGGTGTACTCAATAGTTGTCATGCAACATGCTATCCAGGCTTCGAATCAGAACTGCGAGGAGCCGACTACACCGCTGCAATTGTGGAACAAGACGGCAACATCATCACAGGCAAAGGTCCTGGAGCTGCCTTCGAGTTTGGCTATACGATTGTTGACTTCTTCCTTGGTGAAGGAGCATCACAGCCTTTACGCCAAGGCATGATATATCAGGAATTGGTAGAGGGATGAAAGCGTATGCTATCATTGTAGCCGGCGGCAAGGGCCTTCGAATGGGTGGAGAAGTGCCAAAGCAGTTCCTGCCAATTAACGGAAAACCCATCTTGATGCACACCATAGAGGCTTTCCGCAAGGCCCTCGACGGCATTGAGATTATCCTGGTATTGCCTGCTGACCAACATGAATACTGGCAAAAGTTGTGCCAGGATTATAACTTCTGCTCTCCAGAATTGATTGCGAAGGGGGGCGAGACACGTTTCCATAGCGTCAAGAATGGTTTAGCGTTTTTGCCTGATGATGAAGATGCAGTGGTTGGCATACACGATGGTGTGCGGCCCTTCGTATCTAAAGAAACCATTCAACGTTGCTATGCAACAGCAGCCGGAGGAAGGGCTGTTGTGCCTGTAGTGCCTGTAGTCGAGACAATACGGCAAATCCTTCCGGACGGCAAGAGCATTACGAGACCTCGCGACGAGTATCGATTGGTTCAGACGCCACAAACGTTCCCTCTCGTCATATTAAAGAAGGCATACGAGCAGCCTTATTCAGAAACCTTCACCGATGATGCCTCTGTTGTTGAAGCGATGGGCGAAGAGATTCTAATGGTAGAAGGGAATAGGGAAAACATTAAGATTACAACGCCGAGCGACCTTAAATAAATGGAAGACCTGAAGCAACAAGCCATCACCTACATTCCAGGCATTGGCCCATCGAGGGCTAAGACTCTGGAAGCCGAGCTGGGCATCAAGACCTGGCACGACTTGTTGTACACCTTCCCCTACAAGCACATCGACCGCAGCCGCCTTTATAAGATAAAAGAACTGACCACCGAGATGCCTTTCGTACAGGTCTTGGGGCAGTTCCTCAGTTTCGAGGAGGCGGGACAGGGACGTAAGCACCACCTGACAGGCCACTTCTGGGACGGTGAGATGTTCCTTGACGTCACTTGGTTCCATGGAATCCGATTCATCAAGCAAAGTGTCAAGCTGCGCAGGGACTATATCCTTTTTGGCCGCCCAGGTGTTTACGGAGGTCGCTTGAGCGTCATCCATCCCGACCTCGACAAGCCAGAATCCATGACGCTCAGCAAGATGAGCATGCAGCCCTACTACTCCACGACAGAACGCATGAAGAAGGCTGGCATGACGTCGCGTTCCATGGAAAACTTCACCAGCGCGCTCTTCAGCAAACTCACTTGGACATTGCCCGAGACTTTGCCGCAGTATCTCATAGAGAAACTGCACCTCATGCCGCTCGATAAGGCGCTTAGGGCTGCCCACTACCCTACCACTGCTGACGAACTGGCTGCAGCAAACATGCGACTGAAGTTCGAGGAGTTGTTCTTCATCCAACTCGTCATCATGTCCTATGCCCGCAAGCGTCAGCAGGAACGTGTGGGCAG
>CACXUA010000107.1 GCA_902770725.1 uncultured Bacteroidales bacterium
ATTCCGATGCTACGAAATTCGACGGCAATATCTATCTGAAGGCAGCCTATAAGCTCAGTCAGCAATGGAGAGTCTTTGCCGATATGCAGTATCGCCACGTAAGCTATAAGACAAGCGGCATTAACGACAAGTTCTATGAAGAGGGCAACAGATGGTACAACCAGGAACTCAACGTCAATGAGCACTACGATTTCGCAAACCCAAAGGCCGGCATCAGTTGGAGCAAGGGTCCGCACAATGCTTATGCTTCTGTAGCGATGAGCCATCGTGAACCGGAACGTGACAACTTCACCGACAACTACAAGTACCCCTTCCCAAAGGCAGAACAGATGCTCGATTACGAATTGGGCTACAACTTCAATACTAATAAGGTACGCTTAGGCGCGAACCTTTATTATATGGACTATACCGACCAGTTCGTGCAGACAGGCGAGCTGAGCGAAATTGGAGAACCTCTGACCACAAACATCAAGGACTCCTATCGTATGGGAATGGAGCTGACTGCTGCTTGGGACATTTGTCCGCTGCTGACGCTTGAAGGCAATGCCGCTCTGAGTCAGAACAAGCTGAAGAACTTCGACGAAGTGGCTAGCGTTTACTGGGAAGATGATTGGCGTATCATCCATCACGACAAATCCACCATCGCCTTCTCGCCATCTGTACTTTTGAACGGCTTCCTCAATTTCCATTGGAAGAGGCTCAATGCCACTTGGCATACGAACTTCGTGAGCCGTCAGTATCTCGACAATACCGAAAACAAAGACCGCTCACTTCCAGCCTTCACAACCTCCAACCTCAACCTCTCCTATACCCTACCCTGCAATCGTTGGGCTGGGCTTCGTGAAGTCGTCTTTGGAGCCTACCTTACCAACCTCTTCAATGCTCGTTATGCTGCAAACGGTTGGGTGTATAGCACAATCTGCGATGACTACGGACATCCCGACGAGAACCGCTACTATCAGATTGGCTTCGTTCCTGCTGCAGGCTTTACAGCAATGGGAAGCGTAACGTTGAGGTTCTAACTCTTAACTTTTATCTCTTAACTTTTATCTCTTAACTCAATAAGATGGACTTCTTGATTAATCATTGGCTCGACATTACTACAACCCTTCTGGGGCTTGCTTATATCCTGTTGGAGTACAAGGCTTCGATTTGGATGTGGGCTGTCGGAGCAGTCATGCAAATCCTGGGCATCGTGCTTTACTATCAGAAAGGCGTTTATGCCGATTGCGGAATGGAGTTCTACTATTTGGCAATGACGGCTTACGGTTATTGGAAATGGAAGACTCTTTCAAACAAAGAAGGAGTTAAAGAAGAGCTTCCCATCACACACATCCCTGTGCCTCTAGCCCTGTTGTGGACGGCCATCTTCCTTGTCCTGTGGTTCGTCATCTGGTGGCTGCTTACATCCTTCACCGACTCTACAGTCCCCGTTGCCGATGCGTTTACCACTTCGCTATCCCTCGTTGGCATCTGGGCTTTGGCACATAAATATCTGGAACAATGGTTCGTGTGGATTGCAGTGGATATCGTCACCTGCGTGCTCTACTTCCACAAGGACATTCCCTTCAAGGCCTCTCTCTATGGCCTCTACGTCGTCATCGCCGTGTTCGGCTACCTTCGTTGGCGAAAAATGATGAAGAGATAAAGAGAACTTATTATTTGGATTTATACATTTTGAATTTTGAATTATATAACTGATATCATATTCGACCTTGGGGGTGTGCTGCTCGACCTCAACATGGAGGGCATTGGAGAGGCTTGCAAACGCCTTGGCATCAATCCCGAACTGTTCTTCGTCAAAACAGACGCAGAGAACACATCTACCGTCTGTCAAGGCATTTCTGCTAGCAAAGTCATCACGGCCTATCAGGTCGGAAATGTGACAAGCGAGGAGTTCCTTTCGCTCGTGCTGAGTCATTGTGGCGAAGGTATCACAAAAGAAAACATCATGGAGGCATGGGATGCTTGCATCGGACTGATTCCAAAGTGGAGGCTTGACCTGATAAAAGCTCTGCGCAGCAAAGGCTATCACACGCACCTGCTCTCCAACACCAACGACTTGCATTGGGAAGAGATAAAGCGACGCTTCTTCATGGAGGAAGGCTACACGTGTCAGGACCTCTTCGACCACGTCTTCGTCTCGCACGAAGTGCATCTGGCAAAGCCCGATTCAGAGATATATCATCATGCAGTACGCGAGATAGGACGACTGGCTGAGCAATGCCTCTTCATCGACGACACGCTCCTGAACGTCGAAGCCGCCAATCGGGAAGGTTTGCAAGGCGCTTGGCTCGACATCCAGCAGCCAGATGCCTTGAAGATAATACTAGCCAAATACCTTTAAATAGTGTCCGCTAAGGTCGATGTTGTCGGTTTGCGTTACAGTCTTGCCGTTAAAATCCTTGTGTTCATCGTTCACCAAATAGGCGAGTTGAGCCAGTTGGGCTGCTGTGCTGACGGTAAATGATGATGCACTTGCGTAGTCGCTGCCCCAAGTTGTGTCGCGATAGTCGCTCCAACTGCCCGTCGTCTCATCTGCCAGAGTGCCTAATGCAAATGAGCAAAGCAGGGCAATAATCAGGAATACTTTCTTTTTCATGGTTTAATATTTAAATTAAATGTTTTCAATATACATTATTAGAATAACAGCGTGCATAGATACAAAATAAAATTGAAAGTTGAAACTTGTAACTTAAAACTTGAAAAGTTTTTGTTTAAGCGAGAAAAGTTGTACCTTTGCGGCAATAAAAACAAGGGAAAACACTATGAAAATGAATATCTGGGGGCTGTTACGTAACATTCTGCCCTTTGTTTTGCCCTATAAATGGCTGATTGTTGTGACACTCGTCCTGACGCTCATCGGTTCGTTGATGGCGCAGGTAAATGCTGTGGTGCTGGACCGCGCGGTAGATGCCATCAATGCCATGATGCAACAGCCCGAGGGTTTTCATTGGAGCCAGGCAGTCAAGCTTCTGACCATCATTTCCATCATCCTTTTGGGTAAGGAAGTCATCGGCGCCGTCGTTACTTTCTGCCAACGTTACTATGGCGAGCGGATGCGCATTCTGGTCTCGCGCGACATGTCGTTGAAGGTGGTGGACCGCATCCTCTCTTTCCGAATGGCGTTCTTCAATAGCGAAGGCAACGAGACGGGCAAACTGCAGTCGCGAATCGACCGAGGTATCATGAGCATGAGCAACACGGTAAACAACTTCTTCATCGAGATTTTGCCCCTCTTCACGAGCGCTATTCTTGCCCTCTGCCTCATGTTTGCCGCCAACGTTTACGTGGGTCTCGTGGCCCTTTGCATCGTGCCGCTCTACTTCTGGGTGACTTACATCCAGGCTTCGCGAATGAAAGGCGGAAGAAGGGGTATTTTCGGAGGTCATCAGGCCGTCAGCCAAGGCATTTTGGGCATTATTGAGAGCATGAACGTCATAAAATCGTTCAATCGCGAGCAAACCGAAGCCGACAAACAAGCAGCTTTGCAGCAAGAAATGACCAATCTGCAACTGAACACGCGCAAACAAGCCTACCTTTTCAACGGCCTGAAGAGCTTCCTCGAGCAGATTGGAACAGTGCTCATCATCATTCTGACGGCCTATCTCGTCTTGATTGACTACCCGGGAATGTCCATCGGAAAAATCATGTACCACGTGATGCTTTTCGCTAACGTTAGCGCTCCAATCCGCCAGTTGCATCGCATCTACGACGACATGAACGACGCCCTCATCTATGCCGAGGGATTCTTCGGAATTCTTCAAGCCGACAACGAGGTGGAACCCACCGGAAAGCACCATCCAGAGCAGGTTAGAGGCGACTTCGTGCTACAGAACGTGGACTTCACCTACCCCGGAGGAACGCAAGCGCTTTTCGACGTCTCGATGCACATCGAAAGCGGCAAGATAACGGCACTCGTCGGGTTGAGCGGTGCTGGAAAGAGCACTATCGTCAACCTGCTCGACAAGTTCTACCAGCCGCAAAAAGGCTCAATTCGCCTAGACGGACACGAGTTGGGGGAATGGGACACCCAGTGGCTTCGCGAAAACGTGGGGCTGGTGCTCCAGAAAAACCACATCTTCGACGGCTCCATCGAGGAG
>CACXUA010000108.1 GCA_902770725.1 uncultured Bacteroidales bacterium
CATGAATATTTAATCAACCCTCCTGCAAGGGTCTGGCAATAAGGTGTGCCAAATTGAGAAAATCGACTGGTTATCTTTACTGAGTCAATACGCCTCGACGTATGCCCCAACCTGTTAAATTATCTTAAATTACCCGCTGTTCGCGCATATTTATACCTTATTATTAATAATAAAGCCGTACCTTAGCGCAGCAAATTATGTGCCAAAACAAACAACATTATTAATAACTCATTATTTCAAACTACACAAAGGAAACAACCATGAAAAGAAAAATTACCTTTCTTGCAATGCTGGTTCTCTCATGCATCATGACAGTTCCAGCACTCGCCGATGTGCTCAGCCTGACTGGAATCGGCAATCTCGTGACTGCTCCACAAGCGGACACAAACTACGTAATACAAGGCAACGGACAAGCAGGACAAGTGACCTGGCTGTTCGACAACAATGGAGCACTCTCCGCAACCAGCGCTTCCGAGGTTCCTACTGGTCCTGAAGGCATGAAATACGTCTGGACATTCGAACTCTCAGACGATGGTGTTGCCGCAAAGAACGTTACAACCGGCCGCTACATCTTCATCGAAGGCACCAGCAATGGCGGCAGCGTCAAGATGAGAGAAGAGCCTTTCTACTTCACTATCGAAGCAGACGGAGACTTCGTTGCCTTTAAGAATGCATCCGGCCAGTACATCGACATGCAGTACAACGGCAACTCCCCCGCAACATGGGGAGGTGGTGTGTCAGGCTCTCGACGCATGAACATCTACATCGCAAATGTTGGCGAGATCACAGACCTCACGGCAGCAATGGAAAGACTTACCGCTTGTTTCGTCGCATACGAGGACTATCTGCCCGGATGGGGCGAAAGGACCTTCGACAGAGGCACTGAGATCGGTCAATACGACTTCAGCGATGAAGTTTACAACACCTTCGTAACCAACCTGCAACTGGCTAAAGACATCCTCGAGGAAAAAGTAACTGACGTTACGGTAGAAATGATTGATGAAATCATCAGCAACATCGAGACCGCTTACAACGCCATCATGGAGTCTCTCGTAACACTTACCATCGCCGACGGCAACTATCGTATCGTAAGTGCTCTCGAGTGGACAAATACCGAACGTATCGCTACAGGCGAGGTCGATGAGAACGACGAACCAGTCTACGAGGAAATCGTCACCCATCCCACCAAAGCTATGTATGCAACCCTCGAAGGTAAAGCAATGTGGGCTAACATCGACAGCACCGACTGCCGCTACCTTTGGAACATGACCAACAATGCAGAGACTGGACTCGTCAAGATGATGAACATCGCTACCGACGGCATTCTCGCAACATGCACGCAAAGCACCCAAGCAACACTGGACAAAGAGAGCGAGACAGAAATGAAGTTCGAGTTCATCCGACGCAGAGAAGATGGCAAGATCGTCGTAGTCATGAAGCCTAGCACAGGAAACGGCTATGCCTATCTCCACACAAACGGTCATGGCGGAGGCACAGGCAAAGCCAGCAACATCGTAGGCTGGACTGCCGATGCCGGAGCAAGTCAATGGATCCTGGAACCCGTCAGCGACGAAGAAGTTGCAGAACTCGTTGAAGCCTACGCTCCCATTAAGGACCACGAACTGCTCGTCGCAATGTTCCAAGACCTCATTGCCGAAACCGAAGCTACCATCGCTCAGGCTAAGGACGACCAGTACATCACAGAACGTAGCAATGGCCTCATCACATCCACAGACCAGTTTAGCAGTCCCTTCACCGACCCTTCAGAAGGCAGTTTCGCAAACGTCCTCAACGATGAAGCCAGCTCATACTGGCATAGCACATGGCAGGAAGGCAACAAGCAGAACCACGACCATTACTTCCAAGTATCATTTAACGAACCCATCAGTGGAAACATACAGTGCTTCATGCGTCGCCGTAACGTAACAAACGACCACATCACAAACCTCGGAGTCTTCGGCACGAACGACGAAAGCATCCTTGAAGCAACAACAGAGGAAGGCTGGACTAACCTCGGCTCGTACGACCTCTCTGCCAACGCAAGCTCAAGCCAGACAGTTTACTCCAACACAGTTGACTATGGAGAAGGTTATCAATACATCCGCTTCTACATAGACGGCACAACAACAGGACGCGGTTATGGTCACTTCGCCACCTTCCAGCTCTATCGCCTTACCGTTGACGGCAACACACAATGGAGCCAGATGGGCGATGCTGCTGCTGCCATCGATTCTGCACTCGTCAAAGCAAAAGCCGTTGACCCCGAAGAGATGTTCGACTTGACGGAATACAACGAACTGAAAGATGCCCTCGATGCCTTCAAGGCTGTACTATGCGATCCTAGCGCCCTTGCTGCTGCCATCGCTGCTAACAAGGACATCGTTAACCTCATCGCAGTAGGTGACGCTCCTGGCTTCTGGAGTGAAGATAGCGAGGTCAATACATTGGCAACCACTTTAGTTGAAGCTAACACATATCTTAAGAGCGGTGCCTATACACAGGAACAACTCGATGCTTATACAGAAACCATTACAAGTGGAGTCAGCGACATCATGGCTGCAGCCAACCCCGTTGAGGAAGGCAAGTGGTATGCTATCAAGTTCGACAGCGAGGAAAACTACGACGCACATCAATGGAATAAGAACGGAGCCATCAACTCAACTCTTGGCGACCTCTATGACAACTACGCTGCTCCTGCCAACATCGAGACAGAAGGAGAAGGAGAGAACCAGAAGAGCTGGTTACAAGGCTTCTCATCTCTCGAAGAAGTAACCGTAGGTCAGGCTGTACGCTTCATCAACGACGAGTCTATTGAACAGATGGATCAAGTTGCCTTCCGCTTCGTTGCACAAGGCGACTCAGCATTCGTCATCCAGCACAAGAGCGGCCTCTATCTCAGTGGCGCAGCACGCAGTACGAACCTGACACTCGGTCTCACACCTGCACTCTTCAATGTTAAGGCTGTAGGTTATGGCAAGGTAGTTATCGAGGCACGCAACCTTAAGGGACAGCGTTACTATGCCGATGCTCCCGTATATCTCCATGCTCAGAACGCAGGTCATAGTCTCGTTACATGGAACAACGACAATGTCGGCTCCAGCAGCGCCCTTTACATCGAGCCAATTGACGAAAGCGAATTCGACGAAGGCGAAGGCATTGCAGAGAGTGTTATCATGAATGCAAAGCCAAACAGCATCATCTTCATGTGCTACCCAACTGCCTTCTCCGTTGGAAATGCTGAGATATATGCTTACCAAGGCGCTATCAGCGAAGGCGACCAGGCACATTATGCTTTCAACCAAATCGAGCAAGCAGAAGCCGGACAGCCAGTTCTTCTGGTAGTTGGCGACTATGAACAGTTCGAAGCAGACAGCGAAGAGGAAGAGCCTGAGCAAATCAGCATCACTCCTATAGGCAGTTCATTCGCTAAAGAACCTCTTGCAACTGGTGGCGTTCACGGTACCTATGCTTACGAATGGGTTGACAAAGGCACCGTTGTTGTTGGTGGTGGCAAGATTGGACAGGCAGGCAACACGCTCGTTCTTGCTGAAGGAGAGGAGAATACTGACTGCACTCGTGACATCTCAGCCAACACCGGTTACATCGTTTACGGCGAGAACATCCTTACGGATGCTAGTGTTGAAGACTTCGACATGGTCATCACTGCAGGCAAACCTGTCATTAAGGGTGACGCCAATGTCGATAATATCGTGGACATCGCAGACGTAGTAGCTGTCCTGAGCGCTATGGCAAGCGGTGATACGAGCCCAATCTATGATGTAAACGAAGACTCGGCCATCGACATTGCAGACGTGGTAGAAGTCCTCAGCATTATGGCTCAACAATAAGAGACGACAGCCCAAATAACAATAGCCCCCTGCACAAAACGGCAGGGGGCTATTGTTATATTAAGGTATATTGTTTACTGAAATGTTGCCGACAG
>CACXUA010000109.1 GCA_902770725.1 uncultured Bacteroidales bacterium
AGGCGAGATGGCAGAGACACTCGTCATCCAGAATTCCACCATCAAAGCAAAAGGTCCAAGAGGAGCAATATGTGACTTCAATGGCGGCATTACATTGACTGGGTGCAAGATAATTGAGCCTGTAGGCGGCTATGTGAAGAATGGAGATGTGGTGGATGCCAGCGGCAATCTTGCCACAGAGGTATTTATTGCTAAGAATGGCGATGCAAACCTGGATGGCGTGGTCGATATTGCGGATGTGGTGGCTGTGCTGAATGCAATGGCTAATGACTCGAACGCTCCACAATTCAACGTCAATGACGACAATGCGGTCGATATTGCCGATGTGGTAGCCGTCCTGAACATCATGGCACAGCAGTAAAAGAATAAAAAAATAAAAGAATGCTCCGCGCATAAAAAGCGCGCCTTGGTGCTAGAGCATCCAAGAAAGAATGAAAAAAGCGAGAGCAGAGTCAAACAAGTTTGAGCTTTGCCGAGTGTGAGCAGTCAAGACAAAGTCAACAAAAGCAACAAAAGCAACAAAAGCAACAAGCAATTTCAAGAGGAAATCATCGGAAAACATTCCTTTTCAAGGAAAAACTTGTGGGATATTCGTTTTTCTTATCTTTTTTTTATACCTTTGACTACGTCGAAAATACTCTCGCTTGGAAATAAAAAGAAAAACTTTTGTTTTCCTTTTGTATTTCGCTCACTTATTCGTATCTTTGCACCCGCGAAAATAAAACATTTTTTTTATTAATCCCAGATATGGCAAAAGTAATTAAGTTACGCAAAGGCCTCGACATCAATCTCAAAGGCAAAGCCACGAAGGAAACCGCAACAGTAAGTTGTCCGGGCGAGTATGCGCTCGTTCCCGATGACTTCTATGGCGTGAAACCCAAAGTGGTGGTCAAGGAGGGTGATGCCGTGAAGGCTGGGGATGCCTTGTTCGTTGACAAGCTGCATCCCGAAGTGAAGTTCGTGAGCCCTGTCAGCGGAACAGTCAGCATGGTGGAACGCGGCGACCGTCGCAAACTGCTGAGCATCCGCGTGAAGGCTGACGAGAAGCAGGAAGCACGCCAGTTCGACACTAAGGGTGACCTGAAGGCGCTCATGATGGAGAGCGGTCTGTTCGCTTTCCTGCGCCAACGTCCCTACGATGTGGTGGCAAATCCTGAGGACGCTCCGAAGGCTATCTTTGTGAGCGCGTTCAACAGCATGCCGCTCAGTCAGGACTTCGAGTACGTCCTCCAAGGTCAGGAGGCTGAGTTCCAGGCTGGTCTTTCCGCTTTGGCAAAGTTGGCAAGGGTTTATCTTGGTGTGAGCGCAAAGCAGACGGCTAAGGCTCTGACCGAGGCTAAGGACTGCGAGGTGAACATCTTCGATGGTCCTGCTCCTGCAGGTAATGTGGGCGTTCAAATCAATCACGTCAGCCCCATCAACAAGGGCGAAGTGGTTTGGACACTCGGAGCCGAGGAAGTTATCTTCCTGGGTCGCCTCTTGAAGACAGGCACAGTCGATTTCACCCGCACCATCGCGCTTGCTGGTAGCGAAGTGAAGGCGCCCAAGTACTACAAAGTGAAGGTCGGCCAGAAGTTGACAACCTTGCTCAGCGGCACAATCAATGCTGAGGGTGCTCGCATCATCAGCGGTAACGTGATGACCGGTCTCAAGACCACGGCCGAAGGTTTCCTTGGTGCTCATGCAACCGAAGTGAACGTCATTCCCGAAGGTGACCACGCAGACGAGATGTTGGGCTGGATCATGCCACGCTTCAACACCTTCTCGACCCATCGCAGCTACTTCAGCTGGCTCTTGGGCAAGAAGAAGGAGTACGTCATCGATGCACGCGTCAAAGGCGGCGAACGTCACATGATCATGAGCGGAGAGTACGACAAAGTCTTCCCGATGGACATCTACGCAGGCTATCTCGTGAAGGCCATCATCGCAGGAGACATCGACCGTCAGGAAGCTCTGGGCATCTACGAAGTTGCTCCCGAGGACTTCGCCATCGCTGAGTTCGTGGACTCTTCGAAGCTCGAGTTGCAGCGCATCGTACGCGAAGGGTTGGACATCCTCAGAAAGGAAAACGCTTAACACATTATTATATAAGTTATGAATCCAATAAAGAAACTATTCGATAACATACATCCCTACGTTGAGGAAGGTGGCAAGTTCCATGCTTTCCGCTCGTTGGTGGACGGTTTCGAGACGTTTGCTTTCGTTCCGAACACAACCAGCCGCGTAGGTAGCGTGAACATCCACGATGCTATCGACAGCAAGCGCATCATGAGTTTCGTGGTGATTGCTCTGCTGCCAGCTCTGTTCTTCGGTATGTTCAATGTGGGTTACCAGAACGCTCTCGCTACAGGCCATTTGGCCGACGCTACGTTCTGGGGCATGTTCTGGTACGGCTTCCTGGCCGTTCTGCCTAAGATCGTTGTCAGCTACGTTGTAGGTCTCGGCATCGAGTTCGTGGTTGCACAATGGAAGAACGAGGAAATCCAGGAAGGCTTCCTTGTATCCGGCATCATCATTCCCATGATTGTGCCCATCACTTGTCCGCTTTGGATGCTCGCCATCGCCGTTGCTTTCAGCGTGATTCTCGCTAAGGAAATCTTCGGCGGAACTGGCATGAACATCTTCAATCCTGCCCTCATCACCCGTGCTTTCCTGTTCTTCAGCTATCCTGCTGCTATGACAGGCGACGCTAAGGTTTGGGTTGCTCAGGACACTATCCTCGGTCTTGGCTACAAGGCTACTGATGCCTATACCGCAGCCACTCCTCTTGGCGAGGCAGCTCAGGCTGGCTTCCAAGGCTTCGCTCCTGAAACGATTCAGAACGCCATCACAGGTCTTATTCCTGGTTGTATTGGCGAGACCAGCGTGATTGCCATCGCTCTTGGCGGCTTGCTGCTGCTTTGGACTGGCGTTGCAAGCTGGAAGACCATGCTGAGCGTCTTCGTTGGTGGTGCTGCAACAGGTTACCTCATGCAAGCCCTCGGCCTGACTCAGATTCAATGGTACGAGCAACTCGTTCTTGGCGGCTTCGCTTTCGGTGCAGTCTTCATGGCAACCGATCCCGTTACAAGCTGTCGTACAGAATGCGGCAAGTACGTCTATGGTCTGCTCATCGGCTTTATCGCAGTCCTGGTTCGCGTCCTCAACCCGGGTTATCCCGAAGGTATGATGCTGGCCATCCTGCTGATGAACCTCTTTGCAAGCCTCATCGACTACTGCTTCGTACAGAGCAACATTAACATGCGTGCTAAGCGCGTATCTAAATAGTAAACAGATATGGCAAAGAAATTTATATGCGAACAATGCGGCCAGACATTCGAGGCTGCATCAAAGCCCGATAAGTGCCCTATCTGCGGCGCCGACGCTTCCAAGATAAAGGAAGTAAAGTCGAAGGGCGTTAATACGAACGGTAATGTCTATACCTTCTGCTATGCAGCAGTAATGGTTATCATCGTTGCCTTCTTGCTGGCATTCGTGGCTTCTGCTTTGAAGGAGACACAGGACGCCAACGTGGCAAACGATACGAAGGGACAGATTCTCTCAGCTCTCGGTTACGACAAAGCTACCATCGATGTGGCAAAGGTCTATGAAGAGAAGGTGAAGGACAACCTCTTCGAAGCCGGCGAACTGAAGCCTTACGAGGAGAAGTTCAACACGACTTACGGCTCTCTCATCAAGGAAGGCAAGCTTCACGTCTTCACTGGCACAACAGCCAACGGTGAGCAGGCTTATGTGCTTCCTGTTGTGGGTCGCGGCCTTTGGGGCGGCCTTTGGGGTTACATCGCTGTGAACGAGGCGAAGGACAAAGTGCTCGGCACTTACTTCTACCACGAAAGCGAGACTGCTGGTCTCGGTGCCCGTATCGGCGAGAAGTGGTTCCAAGACCAGTTCATCGGCAAGCCCATCTTTGGTGAGGACGGAAATGTCGCTCTCACAGTCACAAAGGCTGGTGCTGCTCAAAGTGAGTTCGAAGTGGACGGCGTGACCGGTGCGACCCTTACTAGCAACGGCGTTGCCGCAATGGTCAAGGAAGGTCTGACCGCTTACAAGGAATTCCTCGGTGGTTCTGCTGCAAGCGAACCAGAAGAGGCTGAGTGTGATATTTGCGAAGAGGATGTTAAACAATAAGAAAGAAGGAGGAAAAGAATATGAGTAAATTGTTTTCTGACGAGAATAAAGCCGCATTCAC
>CACXUA010000110.1 GCA_902770725.1 uncultured Bacteroidales bacterium
CCTCGTAATGTTCTACGATTCGAACGACATCCAGCTCTCTACCGAGACTTCTGTCGTTTCTTCAGAGGATACCGCTGCCAAGTATCGCGCTTGGGGCTGGAAGGTTCTCGAGATCAACGGCAACGACGTTGAGCAGATCCGTGGCGCCCTCAACATTGCCAAGGCAACCAAGGGCCAGCCTACCCTCATCATCGGCAAGTGCATCATGGGCAAGGGTGCCCTCAAGGCTGACGGCACTTCCTACGAGCGCAACTGCAAGACCCACGGTGCTCCTCTCGGTGGCGACGCTTACGTCAACACCATCAAGAATCTGGGTGGCGATCCCGAGAATCCGTTCGAGGTATTCCCCGAGGTTAAGAAGCTCTATCTGCAGCGCCGTGCCGAGCTCCGCAAGATTATGGATGCCAAGTATGCCAAGAAGGCAGCTTGGGCTGAGCAGAATCCCGAGAAGGCTCATATGCTCAAGGACTGGTTCAGCGGCAAGGCTCCTGTCATCGACTGGAGCAAGGTTCAGCAGAAGGCCGACGACTCGACCCGCAGCGCATCAGCTGCTGTCCTCAGCCAGCTCGCTCTTCAGGTTCCCAATATGGTTTGCGCTTCAGCCGACCTTTCTAACTCCGACAAGACCGACGGCTTCCTGAAGCAGACCCGCTCTATCACACGCGGTGACTTCGGCGGTTCGTTCTTCCAGGCTGGCGTTGCCGAGCTCACCATGGCATGCTGCTGCATCGGTATGGCTCTGCATGGTGGACTACATGAAGCCTGCCGTTCGTATGGCTGCCCTCATGGAGCTCCCCGTCAAGTTCATCTGGACCCACGATGCATTCCGCGTTGGTGAGGATGGTCCAACCCACGAGCCAGTTGAGCAGGAGGCTCAGATCCGCCTCATGGAGAAACTCAAGACCCACAAGGGCCGCAACTCCATGCTCGTGCTTCGTCCTGCCGACTCTGACGAGACCACCGCTGCCTGGAAGCTCGCTATGGAGAACACCGTCAGCCCAACAGGTCTTATCTTCAGCCGCCAGAACATCAAGACCCTGCCCGCTGGCAACGACTATAGCCAGGCCGACAAGGGTGCTTACATCGTAGCTGGTTCGGACGAAGAGTTCGACGTTATCCTTCTCGCTTCGGGTTCGGAGGTTGCTACCCTCGTTGCTGGTGCCGAGATGCTCCGTGCCGACGACATCAAGTGCCGCATCGTCAGCGTTCCTTCCGAGGGTCTGTTCCGTCGTCAGCCCAAGGCTTACCAGAACCGCATCCTGCCTCCCGGCAAGCCCAAGTTCGGTATGACCGCCGGCCTGCCCGTAACCCTCGAAGGTCTTGTTGGCCAGGATGGCGAAATCTGGGGTCTCTCCAGCTTCGGTTTCTCGGCTCCTTACAAGGTGCTCGATGAGAAGCTCGGCTTCACCGGACAGAATGTTTACAACCAGGTAAAGAAGATGCTCAAAAAATAAGATATCCTAATTAAACAAATGCACGGGACTCTGATTCCGTGCATTTGTATAATAAAACCAATAGAAAATGGAAATCAAGAATTTTGTGGGTCTGGCAAGCGACCACGCAGCATTTCCGCTGAAACAGTTTGTCAAGAAGTACCTCGATGAGAAGGGTATCAAGTATCACGATTACGGCACCTACACCGAGGAAAGCTGCAACTATGCTACCTTCGGCCATGCTTTGGCCAACGCCATCGAAGCCGGTGAATGCTATCCCGGCATCGCCATGTGCGGCAGCGGCGAAGGCATCTCGATGACGCTCAACAAGCATCAGCAGATTCGCGCCGGCCTCGTCTGGCGTCCCGAGATTGCCCACCTCATCCGCGAGCACAACAATGCCAACGTCATCGTCTTCCCTGGCCGCTTCATCAGTGAAGAGGTTTGCCGCCAGTGCCTCGACGAGTTCTTCGCCACCGAATTCGCAGGTGGTCGTCACCAGCAGCGCATCGACGACATCCCAGTAAAGTAATTCACGACAATTAATCCTTTCCGTTTATGAAGAAGTTATTTGCTCTATTCTCTTCCATAGCTCTTCTCGCATCCTGCCAACAGGCTCCCAAGGGCCCGACGCAGGCGGAGTTTGATGCCCTTGCTCAAGAGAAGGACTCTTTGACAACCCACATCGTTGAACTTCAGGACCTGATTGGTTCTGTCACTGCCTGCTTCGACAGCATCGATGCACAGGAGAATCTTCTCTTTGTCAACAATGAAGACGGCACCAAGGCTACCAAGCGGCAAATCCTGGATCGCATCCAGAACTACAAGGACCTCCTTGCCCGTCAGAGTGAGCAACTCGCCAGACTCGAAAACCAAGTCAAGAGTGACAAGGCAAGCATCCGCGACCTCCGCACCATCATCGGACGCCTTCGTCAGGATATTCATGACAAGGAAGTTCGTATCGCCGAACTGGAGAACGACCTGAACAATCGGAACAAGGACATCGCCCAGCTGGAAAAGACACTCGCCAAGAGCGAAGAGAATACTGCCACCATGACCAAGGCTCGCGATGCATTGCTGGAAGTGGCCAACTTCCAGAAGGATGTCATCAACACAGCTTACTTTGTAGTAGGTTCGAAGTCTATGCTTCGCGATCTGGGCATCGTCAAGGGTGTCTTCAAGCAGAAGGCCGACTATGCAAACCTCGACAACTCGAAGTTCTCGAAAGTTGATATCCGCGAATTCAGGGAGCTTAACATCAATAGCAAAAAGGCCAAGCTCATCACCGAGAAACCTGCCAACTCCTACCTGCTCATCGAGAATCCCGACGAGACCACTACGCTCCGCATCACAGATCCTGATGCATTCTGGGAGGGTTCACCCTATCTGATTATTCAGACAAAGTAATACTTCCCGGAATAACGGAATAACGAGATTCCGAGACTAATGATTAATACAGTTATGAAAAATTTTCTTCTCACCCTCCTCCTCGCCTGCGCTCTTCCCGCTACTGCGCAGCAGATTGTTCCTCGTCAGGCTCTAGGTCCTCGCCATTTTGGCCATGATACCATTCGCGTGGCTTGTGTGGGCAACTCCATCACAGAAGGCCATGGTCTGAAGGACAAGAAGACCGAAGCATATCCTGCCCGCCTGCAGGAACTACTCGGCGACCGTTACTTCGTACAGAACTTCGGTCTCTCGGGCCACACGCTCATGAATGGCACCGACCGCCCCTATATGCACGATGGCAAGTGGTTCCGTTTCCAGAAGGCATTGGCCAGCAATCCTGACATTGTGACCATCAAGCTTGGCACCAACGATTCGAAGACGCCTTACGACTCGCTGCTCCACGCCGACTTCATGCGCGACTTGAATGCCATGATTGACTCGTTCCAGGCCTTGCCCAGCAAGCCATACATCTACCTGTGTCTGCCTATCCCAGCCAATGGCGAAGTATGGACTATTCGCGACTCCGTAATCGAAGGCGAGGTCATTCCACGCATCCGAGCCGTCGCCCAAGAACGCAACCTGCCCGTCATCGATCTCTATAAGCCAATGAAACCGTTTATGGATTTGCTTCCTGACAAGATTCATCCCAATGCTGCCGGAGCTATGCTCATTGCTGAGGAAATTGCCCGCCGCATTGAGACGGATATGCTCAAGGGTGTCATCCGTTTTGGCAATGGTCCACGAGGTCTGCGTCCCAGAATGGCCCGCTCCGATCAGGGCAAAAAGATGGAAGCTGCTCCCAAAGAGAAGCCTGCCGATGATTCAAGCATAAAGGTTGAGCACAAGTCACGTCATCAGAAAGGACGTCGCAAATAACTTCTTCATATATTAAATAATGAGAGGCACCATCCAAGTGATGCCTCTCATTATTTATATATTATATAGTACTTATCATCCTACGCACTGGTTTTGGACATCCTTGCATAAATTGCAAAAGCAAGCACAACCACAAAGCCACAAAGCGGCAGGAAGAACGGCAGAATATAACCAATATTATCGGCCATTATGCCCATCAACAGGAAGGCACATCCACCAACAGGAGTCATCATCAAGAGACTTCCCGCACGACCCACCAGACGAGAAGGCACATAATTCAAGGCCATACTGTAGATGGTGGGGAACATGATGGATTCGCAAAGATAGTTCACCATCAGGAATGCAATGGGAAGATAACGCGTCCAGGAAGCATCATCTTGTACTGACGAACTGGTCAACAGGATCATCAGCATACTGAGAATGCTGCCCGTAGCACACCATGACAACATACGCGCCGGTTTGACACTGCGCATGATCCAACTGCCAAGGAATCGTCCTCCCATAAAGATAAACAGGCTTAATCCCAGCACATAGCTGGCGCCATCGGCAGCCAGCCACCCCATACCAGTCACGAAGAGCACGAAATAACTGTTGATGCTGATTTCACTCACCTCGTAGGCCAGCAAGGCCAACAAGCCAAACAGGAACATTCGGTTGCTCATCAGCATCTTCAAAGGATG
>CACXUA010000111.1 GCA_902770725.1 uncultured Bacteroidales bacterium
ACATACTTCCCCTTGCCCACATAGTCGGAGAGACGCTTGCCGTCGAAAGCACTCTGGATGTCCAGCATCTTCTTGCCTTCACTGGTGGCTTCGTATTTGGCCCACACCTCCTTGCTATTAACGAAGGATGGATACTCCTTTATCATAGGGCCTCCCATGTTGTAAAGGCGCAACTTGTCGGTGGGAGAAGCAAAACATGTTTCAAGTATCCTTAGGCCGAGAGCATCGTCCCTGTGACGAAGGTACATTGCCTCGGCATACTGCTCGAAGCGCTTACTCCTTGCCTCATCATCGAGTGTGCTGTCAATCGACCGAGGGTATTCTGTTGCCAAATATGTCAAGCTGTCATTAAGAGTTCCGCCGACTGCAGAGAACGGATATTTGAGCGTAATGTCTCCTGGCTCCAAGATAAACAAGTTAAGCACATTCCGATATTTGTTGATGACGACGGCAGGAACGGGCTTATCGACTTTGCCTTTCATCGTAAACTCTCCATTTGTCACGATGGCAGAGTCCAAGGTCTCGTAGCCTCTCCCTTCTTGCTCGAGATAGACAACTGTCACGTCTGGATCGTCAACGGTTCCTCTAATGGTGTAGTTGTTCTCCTGTGCCTGACTTGCCGTAGCTACGAAAGCAAGCAGGATAGTGAAAATTGCCCTGTTCATATTCTTTTTACCTTACATATTATTATATTGTGCTGTGCGTCTTTTTCCGGAAGCCAGTTTGCGTTCCGGAGCATCACAACTCAAAACAGGTCGGAATGGGTGCCCGTTCCTGTGAACAGAAGAATCAGTTCGGTGTCATTCTGTTCCCAAATCAAGAGCCAGTCTGGTTTCAAATGGCATTCCCACATACCCGCATATTGTCCCGACAACTTGTGTGGACGATATGTGGCTGGCAAGGTGCCTGTCTCAGCAAGTTGTGCTATTGCATCCTTGATAAGCTGCATGTTGTAGCCACGTTTCTCGCAACGTTTCATGTCCTTCAGGAAACGTTTTGAGGGGATGATTGTGTACTTCATACGTTGATGCCTAAGTCCTGAAACATGTCATCTACAGAATCGTAGGATTTCAACCTACCATTCTTCATGTCTTCATGGGCTTCTTCGATAGACTTCACCACTTTGTCTTTCAAATAACGACCCGTTTCCGGGTCATAGATGCGAGATCTACTCTTGGCTTTTGGCGCAACCTTGGACATGAACACTCCCAATGCCTGTAAGTACTCCTTAAGAGCCTTACCACTGGATGTGCGCTCATTTAGTGTGATAGTGTATGTTGCCATCTTTCATTTACTATTTACTATTTAATCATTTACCATTTGTTCCCCCTAAAGGGGGCTAGGGGGTCTTGGAGTTAGAGGGGGTCTATCTGAACGCTTCGCTCAGGAGCTTTATCTCGATGGTGGGGCTGATGCGCTCGTAGAGGATGTTATAGACGGCATCGAGGATGGGCATGTTGACATGCAGGTGCTTGTTGATGTCCTTCATGCACTTCGTGGCAAAGTAACCTTCGGCTATCATCTCCATCTCGAGCTGGGCACTCTTCACGCTGTAGCCCTGGCCAATCATCGTGCCGAAGACGCGATTGCGGCTGAAGTTCGAGTAGCCCGTCACGAGCAAGTCGCCTGTATAGACGCTCTCCGTGATGCTGCGGTCGATGGGATGGACGGTATTGAGGAAGCGCTCCATCTCCTGTATGGCATTACTGATGAGGACGGCCTGGAAGTTGTCGCCATACTTCAATCCATGGCAGATGCCTGCTGCTATGGCATAGACGTTCTTCAGGACGCTGGCATACTCGATACCAATCACGTCGTCACTCGTCTTGGCCTTCACATAGTCGCTGGCAAGCATCTTGGCAAAAGACAAAGCCTTCTCCTTGTCAGCACAGCCGACGGTCAGGTAAGTGAGGCGGTTCAGGGCAACCTCCTCGGCATGACTCGGTCCGCCAAGCACGGCGAGGTTATCCTCCGGCACGTTGTACATCTGGTTGAAGTAGTCGGAGCAGATGAGGTTCTCGTCGGGCACGATGCCCTTGATGGCTGTCACGATGAACTTGTCGCGAAGGCGGACATGGAGGCGCTTCAAGTGTCCCTTCAGGTAAGGCGAAGGTGTGACGAAGATGAGCGTCTGACAAGCCTCGACGACCCGGTTGATGTCGCTCTCGAAGGTGATGCGGTTCACGTCAAAGTGGACGCTGGTGAGGTAAGCGGGATTGTGTCCGAGGCGCTTGAAGTCCTCGATGCGGTCGTCCCGACGAAGGTACCACCAGATGTGGTCGTTCTTCTCGAGGAGCATCTTGGCAATCGCCGTTGCCCAGCTGCCGCCACCCAGTACTGCTATGTTTCCTAAACTGTCCAAGTCGCAATTAAGTCTTGTGAGGGCTTTTCGACCTCGAGTTTATACTTCTTGATGATTTCGATGATCTGCTGCTGTATCTTGGCTGGTGCGACACCTTGCAGGGTGCTGACCAGGTTGTAGCCGGCTTTGCGCAGGATGGGGATGATGTCGGCGGGGACGCCTTTCTCGAGGAAGAGTTCGTCCTTGTCGCGCGGAGCCTTCACCTCGGGCTTCATCTGCGGGAAGAAGAGCACTTCCTGGATGAAGGGCTTGCCCGTCATGAGCATGGCGAGGCGGTCTATGCCGATGCCGATGCCGCTGGTGGGAGGCATGCCGTATTGCAGGGCGCGCAGGAAGTCGTGGTCGATGACCATTGCCTCGTCGTCGCCCTTGTCGGCAAGCTTCATCTGCTCGATGAAACGCTCCTCCTGGTCGATGGGGTCGTTCAGCTCGGAGTAGGCATTCGCCAACTCCTTGCCGTTCACCATCAGTTCGAAGCGTTCGGTCAGTCCGGGCTTCGAGCGGTGCATCTTCGTCAGGGGCGACATCTCGACGGGATAGTCCGTGATGAAGGTCGGCTGGATGAACGTGCCTTCGCAGAACTCGCCAAATAGCTCGTCGATGAGCTTGCCCTTGCCCATCGTCTCGTCCACCTCCATGCCTTTCTCTTTGCAGAAGGCGCGAATCTCGTCCTCGCTCTTGCCTTCGCAGTCGAAGCCTGTCTTCTCCTTGATGGCGTCGAGGATGGGCAAACGGCGGAAGGGAGCCTTGAACGAGATGACCTTGCCGTCGATTTCCGTCTCGGGCTTGCCGTTGACGGCTACGCAAATCTCTTCGAGGAGCTGCTCGGTGAAGGACATCATCCAGTTGTAGTCCTTGTAGGAAACGTACAGCTCCATGCAAGTGAACTCGGGGTTGTGGTTCTTGTCCATGCCCTCGTTACGGAAGTTCTTGCCGATTTCGTAAACGCCCTCGAAGCCGCCCACGATGAGTCGCTTGAGGTAAAGCTCGGTGGCGATACGCATGTACATCGGGATGTTCAGGGCATTGAAGTGCGTGATGAATGGACGGGCCGTTGCGCCGCCGGCGATGGCCTGAAGGGTTGGCGTCTCGACCTCGGTGTAGCCGTGACGGTCGAAGAAGGCGCGCATGGTCTTGAGGATAGTGGCACGCTTCAGGAAGGTGTCCTTCACGCCCTCGTTGACAACGAGATCCACGTAACGCTGGCGGTAGCGAAGCTCTGGGTCGTCGAAGGAGTCATAGACGTTGCCATCGGCATCCGTCTTGACGATAGGCAGCGGCTTGAGGCTCTTGGAGAGCACTGTCAACTCCTGAGCATGGACGCTAATCTCGCCGGTCTGTGTGCGGAACACATAGCCCTTGATGCCGATGAAGTCGCCGAGGTCGAGGAGCTTCTTGAAGACGGTGTTGTAATCTTGAAGACGGTGTTGTAATATTGAACATTGACCATTGAACATTGACCATTCTGTTGTCCGTTGTCCGTTGTCGGTTGTCCATCCAATGCGTCGCGTGTCACATAAACCTGTATCCTTCCCTTGCTGTCCTGCAGCTCTGCGAAGGCTGCCTTACCCATGATGCGCTTCGACATGATGCGGCCGGCTATGCAGACGTTGCGGCTGTTCTCGGGTGTTGCAGTCTCGCGGATGTCGTTTCCTTCCTCGTCCTTGCCGATGACGGGCAGGTCAACGAAGCTTTCCTTTATCTCCGTGCTGAAAGCGTTTGTGGGGTACTCACGTTTGTGGGGTACTCGGCAGCGGGATAAGGGTCGATGCCCAAGTCGCGCAACTGCTGCAAGTTATTTCTGCGGATAATCTCCTGTTCGCTCAGTTCTAGTATGTTCAATGCGTTCATTTGCTACATTATAATTTACAATTTGCGCGACAAAGATACGAAATATAATTAAGAATTAAGAGTTAAGAGTTAAGAATTATTTGCTTATATACAAAAACCTGCCCGAAAGCTTTGCTTTTGAACCTTTAACGGCGTCGAACTAAGCTTTAGGCAGCAAAGAACACAGCTTCCGCATCTCACGACGCAGGAGCTGGGTGGTGCACCTATTTATTAACTTCTAAAACCAAAGTCTTAGGCGGAACTAAAAACCTTTCAAGAGTCTTTTCAATCTTCAATCTTCAA
>CACXUA010000112.1 GCA_902770725.1 uncultured Bacteroidales bacterium
ACGGCGAGTGCGTCAGGGAGTTGCCTTGCTGCGACATGTATGCAGACTGCCTGGTACGCCTGCCTTTGTTCTATGAGTTGAGTGAGGAGCAGGTTGAACTTATCATCAATCTCATTAAGGAATACTATGCGGCTCGTTAAGTTACTCTTCCTTGCTGCCTGCCTGTCTTTTGGGCTTGCCATATTCTGTTCGGCAGAGAATCCAGACATATATTATTATATGGGCTGTGTGCGCCTATTGATGGAGGGGAAGGTCCCCTTTGTGGACTTCCACATAGGCTATACTCCATTGTCGTTCTATATGGCATGTTTGCCTGCCCGACTGTTTGGCACAGGCAACACGGCAGCGCTTTCGTTCGAGACCTTCATGAGCTTCATCAACGCTGGACTTATATACTACTTGCTCCGAAAGAATGTGCGAGACAAGGCATTGTGTCTCTTTTCTACTGCGTTCTACCTAATCTCCCTGTTCTTCCTTGACGGCATGTGTTATGTGCTGGAGCCATTCATCATGTTTTGGGGATTACTGAGTCTGATTGCCGTGCAAAAGGACAGACTTTGGGCTGTGCTCATTGCAGGCGTATGCAGTTTCATGGCTTTCTGGTCGAAGCAGTACGGGTTGGGCTTCTTGGTCTTGAACATGCTCATCCTCTTCCTCTCCTTCCGCAGGGATTGGCTGGCTTTAGCTGGTCGCCTTACGGTGCTAATTGCAGGCTTTGCTGTCACAGCATGCGTGATGATAGGGATGTTGCTGAAGCAGGGAGCAACGCTATCCAACATAATGAAGTTCTCTGGTGCAAGCTATGAGAAGTTTGGATTTTGGGGAATGCTTGAAGGCACCGGTTATCTGTTGCTCGTAGCGCCCTTGCTGCCTGTTACTGTCTTCCTGATTGCAAAGCATTTCAAGAGTCTTCGCGAAGAGAAGTTCCTCATCGTCTGTGTATGCGGCATCCTGGGCTTTATGCTGGCGACCTATGTCAGGCCCTATCTGCATTACATTCAACTACCTTTGCCCTTTGCCATACTTTTGATAACGATACTCGTTGACAGATATGGAATACAGGCCGGCAACCAGCGCCTTGTGAAGTGGTTCAAAGCCTCGGTCATCGTACCGATCTGCATCATGGTTGTCATTGACTATTACTTCATTTTCCACAACGAGCGTAAGGCTGTCAACGAAGTGGCAGCACAGGTTGCAGGCATCATTCCCACTGGGACAGACCATGTTTATGTATCCACAAGACTGCTCTGCATAGGCAACGTCAACAGATATGGCGCTCCGATGCTACACAAGTATGGGATGAGCAACGGCTTTATCGAAGAGGGCGAACCGCTTCGCGAAATCATTATGGATGCCGGATGCTATGTCATCGACACGGCTAAGCTGGAATTTCTCAGAACCGAAGAGCCTGAATTGCTCAAGCACATCGAAAAGGGAAGGAAGAAGACTCGGATTGATTGCCGCGATAAAAGGTTTGTGACGATTGTCTTTTCCAACCAAGACTAAGCACGTTAAGTTTGCAAAGTTCACGTGTTAAGTTGAGTGACTTCACTGCAGTAGTTTGAAGGCAGGGCTTGTCTCGTCACAGATTCAGGTGCGAATCAACAGCATTGATGGCGAGTTCTGTCTCGAATCCTCGCGAGAGAAGATGACGGACGAGTTTGGCTTTGCGAAGGTATTTATCCTTGTCTTTCAGAGTACGGTCCTTGGCGCGAAGCACATCATTCAATGCCTCCAGATAGTCTTCCTCGTCGATTGTCTCCATTCCCTCCTCAATTTCTTCATCGCCAAGACGAAGGTGGCGAAGCATTTGCCTTATCTTGATGCGGCCCCAATGGTTGTAGCAGAACTTGTCGTGGCAGTAGGCACGGGCAAAGCGACTGTTGTCAATGTACTTCTCCTTCACGAGATAGTCCATGATATCATATGCATCCTGAGGCGAAACATTCCAGAGAGAGAGTTTCTCCATTATTTGAGACGTGCAATGTTCGCTGCCGCTACAAAGGGCCGTAGCCTTGCTCAGCGCCACTTCTTTCGGCATCAGTCCTGAATCTTTCTTGCCCATACAAATCGATTATTATCGTATTCATCCCTCACAACCTGTACCTCTCCATAGCCTTTTTGCTGGAGGAGTTCCGCCACTTGCTCGGCATAAGCCCTGTTCACCTCAAAGAAGATCTGTCCTTCATCACAGAGATGTTCACGTCCGAACTCGCTGATTGCCCTGTAGAAGAGCAGCGGGTCGTCGTCAGGAACAAAGAGCGCGAGGTGAGGTTCGTGGTCGAGAACGTTCGCATCCATCGCCGAAGCCTCGCTTTCGCAGATGTAAGGAGGGTTGCTGACAAAAGCGGACCATTGAAAATTGAATATTGAACATTGAATTATATCCGCCTTCACAAACTCCACTTCCGCACCAAGTCGCTCGGCATTCTGCTGTGCAATGCTGAGAGCCTCATCCGAAACATCGAGAGCAGTCACTTTGTACCCAGCCAAAGCCAATGAGATAGCGATGCAGCCGCTGCCCGTTCCGACATCGAGAACCGTGCTTCCAGGAGCCACATTCTGCTCGACGAGATGCACCAATTGCTGCGTCTCAGGCCTGGGAATAAGTACGCCAGGTCCAACGAGAAACTCGTGTCCACAGAACTCCTCACAGCCCAAAACATACTGCACAGGCTCACCTTTGGCAACTCTATCAATAATAATTTGCAACTCTGCTTGCTCTTCTGCCGATAAAGTCGTATCTTTGCCGAGGAGAATGTCTGTGCGCGAGAGGCCAAAACGCTGGCTGAGGATAAGCTCATAAAGTGCTCTCCCCTCGCCCGAGCCATATCTCTGTTGTAACTTCTGCAGTGCATTCATGCTGCAAAGATACAAAAAAATGAAGAATGAAGAATGAAGAATGAAGAATTAAATACAGCATATGACGTAATGTTCATGCGGCGATGCTTGCAATTGGCACGATGTGGAGAGGCTGGAGCGCCGCCCAATCCGATGGTGGGAGCCGTGATTGTCTGCGACGGACGCATCATTGGAGAAGGCTATCATCGCCGTTGTGGCGGTCCGCATGCCGAGGTGAATGCCATAAACAGCGTAAAGGAAAAAGACCTCCTCAGCCGCAGCACCATTTATGTCAGTCTGGAACCTTGTGCTCATTACGGCAAGACGCCACCTTGTGCCGACCTCATCATCGAGACAGGAATCAGGCGAGTCGTCATTGGTTGCGCAGACCCGTTTGCGAAAGTCAACGGCTTGGGAATCAAGAAACTACAGGAGGCCGGATGCGAAGTGCAGGTTGGGGTGCTCGAACAGGAGTGCCGCAAACTGAACCGCCGTTTCTTTACCTTCCACCAAGAACACAGACCTTGGATCATCCTGAAGTGGGCACAAAGTGAAGATGGAATTATGGGGGGAGACGATAGAATCACTTTCTCTAATGCTTTGACACAAACACTTGTCCATCGAATGAGGGCACGAAGTGGAGCTATCCTCGTCGGCACGAATACGGCTCTACAGGACAATCCGACGCTCACCACAAGACTCTGGCCTGGGCCCAACCCTCTTCGCCTCACCATCGACCGCAACGGCATACTTCCGCCCACTCTTCATCTTAAGGACAACAGCACTCCGACGGTCATCTACACCCACGAAAGCATCGAGGAGATACTGGCGGATCTCTACGTTCGAGGCATCGGCGAAGGCGTTCAGGCACCCATTCTTGCAGAAGCGAAACTGGCAGGCAAACAGGTTTTCTGCCAAAACAAAGTTGAAACATGGGAAAGGAAGCAGTCTTAGACTGACAAAATTATTTACAAAATTTGTCAACTAAGGCAGCCATCTTTACAGACGAGGCACAGTTAAATTCCAAACGTGGCACGTTAAGTTTGCAAACGACCCACGTTAAGTTTGTAAATTCGCCCTGTTAAGTCCACCGACGAAACACGGGTATTTTGAGCCCATAATACACCTAATTTGTCATCATAGTATGTCAAGCTTGTACTTTCTTAACATCAAGCTTAAAAAGTCGACTTTGTAACCGCCTGAATATCAGTAGCAATTCGATTTAAGCCATTTTTTCGCTTTGGATGGGCCCCAACACCATCCGAGCAAAAATAATGCCTCAGAAAGCGACTC
>CACXUA010000113.1 GCA_902770725.1 uncultured Bacteroidales bacterium
CAGCGACACGACTCAGGTTGGCCGCAAGATATTGGCTGAGTTCCCCGGCACGACGGGTTCACTCGGCTGTGCCATCTCCGAAGCAGTCGAGGTGGCAGTAACCAACGAAGGCTATCGCTACGAGCTGGGCAGCGTCTTGAATCAGGTGCTTCTGCATCAGTCGGTCATCGGTCTCGAAGTCCAGGCAGCACTCAAGAAGTACGGCATCAAGCCCGACATCCTCATCGGATGCACCGGCGGCGGCAGTAACCTCGGTGGATTCGCTGCTCCTTTCCTTGGCGAGATACTGCGCGGCGAAGCAAACTACAAGATTATCGGTGCCGAACCAGCCTCTTGTCCCAGCTTCACCCGAGGCGTTTATGCCTACGACTTCTGCGACACAGGCTGCATCTGCCCCTTGGCAAAGATGTACACCATCGGCAGCCAGTTCATTCCCTCGGCCAACCATGCAGGCGGACTTCGCTTCCACGGCATGAGTCCCATACTGTCCGAACTCTACGACGAAGGCCTCTTCGAAGCCCGCGCCTACGAGCAGACCGCAGTCTTCGAGGCAGCAGAGATATTTGCCCGTGCTGAAGGAACTTTGCCCGCACCCGAGAGCAGCCACGCCATCCGCGCAGCCATCGATGAAGCCCTCAAGTGCAAGGAAACAGGCGAAGAGAAGGTAATCGTATTCAACCTCTCAGGCACAGGTTACTTCGACCTCTATGCCTACAAGGCCTTCAACGACGGCACGATGAGCGACTACATTCCCACCGACGAGGAAATCAAAGCCGCCCTCGACAAACTGCCAAAAGTGTGACCCCTAGCCCCCTTTAGGGGGAATAATAAAGCGCCGCAAGTTAAGACATTCATCTTAGCCTGCGGCGTTCTTTATTTATCCATGTGAAGTTGGTCAACTTAACACGCCATCTTTGCAAACTAAGCACGTTAAGTTTGCAAATTAAGCACGCTTAGTTGGGCAACTAAGCACGCCTAGTTTGGCAATTAGGTTGCCTTAGTTGTAAAACAAAGCAGGCCTCCGTTGGGAAGCCTGCTTTTATTGATGTGCGGAGAGGAATTATCCTCCGAAATTATCGAAGCGAATCATGTCGTCCTCTACGCCGAGAGAGTGCAAGAGGTCGAGCACGGTCTTGGCCATCATTGGAGGTCCGCAGAGGTAGTACTCGCAGTCTTCGGGTGCCTCGTGTGCCTTGAGGTAAGTGTCGCCCATGACGGGAGCCACGAAGCCCGGAGTGTACTTGATGCCTGCAGCATCTGCCTTCGGATCGGGACGGTCGAGCGCCAAGTGGAAGTGGAAGTTGGGGAAGTCCTTCTCGAGCTGCAGGAAGTCGTCGAGGAAAGGAATCTCCTCCAAAGCACGAGCACCATAGAAGTAGTGCATGGGGCGCTGACGGTCTTCGTCCTTCACGCCATGACCCTTCAACATGTGCATAATCTGTGCACGCAGAGGAGCCATACCGGCACCACCGCCAACCCAAATCATCTCACGACCTGTGCCGTACTGCGGACGGAACTCTCCATAAGGACCACTCATGATGACCTTGTCGCCGGGCTTCAGCGAGAAGATGTACGACGAAGCGATACCCGGGTTGACGTCCATGAAGCCAGGACCTTGCTCCTTCGGCTTGAAGGGAGGCGTAGCGATACGGACATTGAGGGTGATGATGTCGCCCTCGTCGGGATAGTTGGCCATAGAGTAGGCGCGGATGGTTTCCTGCGGGTTCTTGCACTTGAGGGGGAAGAGTCCGAACTTCTCCCAAGCGGGCAGATAAGTGTCGCCGATAAGAGACTTGTCGAAGTCCTTGTCGTAGTCGATGCAGTCGAATGCAGGAATCTTGATCTGTGCGTAAGAGCCGGGCTCGAAGTCCATGTGCTCGCCAGCGGGCAGAGCCACCTTGTACTCCTTGATGAAGGTTGCCACGTTCTTGTTGCCAATCACGGTGCACTCCCATTCCTTTACGCCCATTACTGAGTCGTCAACCTTAACCTCGAGGTCGCCCTTGACTTTGCATTGGCAACCAAGACGCCAGTGATCCTTGATTTGCTTGCGGGTGAAGTGGCCTTTCTCAGAGTCGAGAATCTCGCCACCACCAGCAGTTACCTGCAGCTTGCACTGTCCGCAAGAACCTTTACCACCGCAAGCTGAGGGAAGGAAGACACCTTCCTGACTCAACGTGCTCAGCAGAGAAGCACCCTGAGGAACAGAGAGCGTGTCCTTGCCGTTGATTGTTACATTCACGTTTCCACTTGGCGACAGATAAGCCTTCGCAACGAGAAGGATTGCCACCAGTATCATAATAATAGTAAGGAATACTCCTATACTGGTTAAAACCAAATTCATATCCATATTCTGTTCCTCCTATTATTAGATATTTAATCCACTGAAGCACATGAAAGCAAGTGCCATCAGACCAACTGTGATGAATGTAATGCCGAGACCCTGCAGAGGCTTGGGAACGTCGGTGTAAGCCATCTTCTCGCGAATAGCAGCAAGGCCTACGATGGCCAGCAGCCAACCGATACCGGAACCAAGTGCATAAGCGATTGCATCGCCGAAGCCACCGATGAACTGAGCATTGGTGGGCTCCATCGTGACGCGCTGCTGCATGAACAAGCTAGCACCCATGATGGCGCAGTTCACTGCAATCAGAGGCAAGAAGATACCCAGAGAAGCATAGAGCGACGGACTGAAGCGTTCCACAATCATCTCCACCAACTGCACCATGCCGGCAATGACGGCGATGAACAGGATGAAGGCAAGGAACGTCAGGTCAACACCAGCTACAATCGCATCAGGACCGAGGACGTAGGTCTGCAAAGCATAATCGACTGGCACTGTGACAAGCAGGACGAAGGTCACTGCAACACCAAGGCCAAGAGCTGTCTTCACATTCTTGGATACTGCAAGGTAAGAGCACATACCCAAGAAGAAGGCGAATATCATGTTGTCCACAAAGATGCTGCGGACAAAAAGAGAAATCATGTGATCCATACTACTTTACCTCCTCTTTATTATAAGCACGATGTGCCCAGATTACTAAACCTACGATAATCAAACTCATGGCGGGCATCACCATCATGCCGTTGTTCTGATAACCTGCGTCGTACATGAACTGCGGGATGACGTTGTAGCCGAAGAGTGTGCCGAAGCCGAAGAGCTCGCGAACGAAGCCCACGATGACGAGGATGGCAGCATAGCCGAGGCCGTTGCCAATGCCATCGAGGAACGAAGGCCAAGGACCGTTCTGCATAGCGAAAGCTTCGAGACGACCCATCAGGATACAGTTCGTAATGATGAGACCTACATAAACACTCAACTGCACGCTTACGTCATAAACGTATGCCTTGAGCAGTTGGCTCACGATTGTCACAAGAGCTGCCACAACCACAAGCTGCACGATGATGCGGATGCGGTTGGGAATAGTCTTGCGCAACAGGGATATAATCACATTCGAGAATGCCGTGATGACCGTCACGCTGAGTCCCATCACGATGGCGGGCTTCAGCTGACTGGTGACAGCCAATGCCGAACAGATACCGAGCACTTGAACAGCGACGGGGTTGTTCACGTTAAGGGGGCCTGTGAATGCGGCTTTATTCTCGTCAGAAAACAATTTACTCATATTCTTTTCCTCCTTCTTTCTTATTGTTTAACATCCTCTTCGCAAATAACCACCAAGGAATTCCTTGTAAACAGCCAGACCGTCCTTGACCATTGCAGCCACGCCATTGCTGGTAAGGGTTGCACCGGTCACGCCATCGACTTCGAACTCACTTTGAGCAGCACCAGCCTTTGTGACTGTGAGAGCGACATTGCCGTCCTCACCAAAGATGGTCTTGCCGATGAACTGGTCCTGGAACCACTTCTCGCCGATGCGGGCACCAAGGCCAGCAGTCTCGCTTTCGTGGTAGAAGTAAGTGCCCAGCACTTTGTCCTTCGCCTCGTTCACAGCGA
>CACXUA010000114.1 GCA_902770725.1 uncultured Bacteroidales bacterium
AGGTGCAGCTGGTTGTTAGCGCGGACGAAGTTGTGGTCGGGATACTGGCACTTCCAGTACTTGTCACCGCTCAGGTAGTCCCAAAGGAAGCGGACACACTGCATGTAGGGGAAGAGAGCCGTTGCGTAGGGCAGGTTCTCTATCTCGACAGGCAGGAGGAAACTCTTGGCGCTTTCAAGGTAACCTTCCGTGAAGGCCTTGAAGATGTCCATGCGGAACTGCACCTTGTCCATCTCGGGACAGTCCTCGGCAACCTCGTTGGCAGCGGTGCGGAGGAAATCTCCGTAGTCGGAGAAGATGAAGTTAGGCATCACGGTGTCGAGGTCGATGACGCAAAGCACGTTGTCCTGCTTGTCGAACATCATGTTATTGACCTTCGTGTCGCAATGGCAAACGCGCTTCGGCAGCGTTCCTTCGCGGCCCATTCGCTCGGCCTTGCACATCTCGTCGGCACGCTTCTCTATTTCTGCCAGCATCTTCTGCACGCGTTCTTCCTTCACACGACCAGCCGGGTCGCGCTTGATGACATCGCGGAGTTGCTCGAGGCGGAACTCCATGTTGTGGAAGTCCTTGATGGTCTCGCCCAACTGAACCGGTATGTCGGCAAGCATAGCCTGGAAGTTACCGAAGGCACGACCTGCGGCGCGACTGCTTTCGGGATTGACGGCTTGCTTCGTGATGGCGTTGTCGATGAAGACCATAAGGCGCCAGTATGTGCCGTCGTCCATAATGGTGTAGAGCTTGTCGCTGTCCTTTGCAGGGATGAAACGCAGGACGCGTCGGTCGATGTCTGTTGTTCCCTCTGCTTCAAGCTTCTTTCGGATGTGCGAGGTCACTGCATCAATGTTGCGCATCACCATGTCCACATCGGGGAAGACGTTGTGGTTGACGCGCTGCAGCACGTAGTCGGGCTTGTCCGCCTCGGCAGTCTTAACTTTATAGGTGTCGTTGATGAGTCCCTCGCCCAGCGGCTTAATCTCGCTGACGGTCCCTTCGTAGGCAAAGCGGCCCACGATAGCTGTTAGTCTTGAATCCATAGTTTATTAGTTTTTAAGTTGTTTTGTTTGCAAAGATACAAAATAATTCATAATTCATAATTCATAATTGAGAATTATTTTATAATTTTGCTCACGAAATCGTACAAAACATAGGATAATATGAGACGCTTTTTCTCCTTTTCTTATTTTCTTGTTGTCTTAATCTCCTTCGTTTCGGCTCAGCAGACATCTGCACCAACTACCCTGGAAGGTTGGGCTGAGCGTCTGGAGACATTTGGCAAGTCAATTCCGCAGGAACAGGTGTTCGTCCACATGGACAACACGTGCTATTTCCTTGGAGATACCATATATTACAAGGCATATGTGCGTCGTAGCGATACGGGTACGCCGAGTCGCCTGAGTGGAGTGCTTTATGCGGAGCTGCTGAATCAGGACGGCTATCTCGTAGAGCGACAACAGCTCGAGCTGCGGAACGGCCAGGTGCATGGAAGTTTCGTCCTGCAAGATACGCTTTATGGAGGCTATTACGAGCTCAGAGCCTACACGCGTTGGCAACTCAATTGGGGCATCACAGAACATCCGCACAACAAGGTCTCCGAGCAATGGTTCTTTAATAAACGGATGGCGAAGGAGTATTATCAGGATTACGAGAAGCTTTACAGTCGCGTCTTCCCTGTTTTTGATAAGCCAAAGGAACCTGGCGACTTCTTCCACGAGATGACCCTTCGTCCTCTTCGTCGTGTGTCGAAGATAGACGAGACATCGCCCAAACCGAAGCTGCAACTCTTCCCCGAAGGCGGCAACCTCGTGGCTGGTGTGCCAAATAGGGTAGCCTTCGAAGCGACAAGCAATGAGGGGCTTCACTTGGACGGCAAGGTAGCCTTCGAAGCGACAAGCAATGAGGGGCTTCACTTGGACGGCAAGGTGACTGTGACAGAAGGTTCGGGCACGGTTGTTGCCGAAGCAGACGTCGAGCAACGAGGTCGTGGCTCGTTCACCTTCACGCCTCAAAGCGGAAAGACTTACGTGGTGACCTATATCGGCAAGAAAGGTACGGCGAAAGAGACTCTGCCAAGTCCCGATGTGGATGGAGTAGCTTTGCAAGTCGTGAATAATGGAGTAGGGAATCGACAAATAGAAGTCAAGGCAGCGGGCAAGGCAGCCAGCGAAGAACTTGGCATGACCGTGATGCACGACGGCGTGATGCTTGACTTCCAGGCCATTCCTGCAGGCAGTTCAGCCACACTTGCCCTTGATGAGTTGAAACTGAAAACAGGCGTCTGCCAAGTCACTATATATAATAATGTAGGGCGCGTCTATGCAGATCGTCTCTTTTTCTGTCGCAAGGCGGATTTCGCTCCCAGCAATCTCCGTATCGGTGGCATTGGTGGGAATCCTGTGGAGCCTTTTGCACCGGTCAATCTTGCTGTGGAAGGTGGCAAACCTGGCGCTACGGTTAGTGTCTCGGTCTGTGACGCAACGCATAGCGAGTACCTTTACGATGACGGAAACATCCTGACGGAGATGCTCCTGGCAAGCGAGATACGAGGCTTTGTGGAGAACCCCGGCTACTTCTTCGAAAAGGATGACGAGGAGCATAATCGTGCCCTAGACCTCCTGTTGATGATTCAAGGCTGGCGTCGTTACGACTGGCATACCATGGCAACACCTGGTGCTTTCGTCCTGAACCACAAGCCCGAACAGACGCCTCTCTTGGTGGGCGAGGTCAACAAGTACATGGCAAGCGAGCAGGAGTCCATATTTGCGGACAACACCATCTCGCTGGATGCATCTACCAAAGCCACCGATGCTGTCAGCCTGACAGGCGGAACACAGGTGGAAACCAACGAAGACACGGGAACGCGAGAGGCTGAAGATGGTGGTAGTGTGACGGCTTCTCGACAACTTGGCGAGACTACAGGTCCCGAAGTTGTAACGGCTCGCGACCAGTTGGCCCGCTTCTCGCAAACGGATAAGGAATTGAAGCGTGAACTCCTCGTCAAGGCTCGTTTCGCGAAGCCAGGAGCAGAACAAGGCATTGATGGTGAGATGACGACCGAGAAGCACATGTTCTCCATCCCATCGCCACGTTTCTACGAGGGCTGCATCTTCCATCTTGCAGCCAGTGATAGCACGAAGTGGAAGGGCAAGTCTCATGCTTGGGAGTTGCCCAGCACTGACCGTAACGACAAGCTTAACTATCCCGAGTTCTATGTTCGACTACGCCCCTTCTTCCCACGCTTCGTGAAGCCATACGATTGGTATCAATGTCATCTGGCTGCAGCACCAAAGGGTTCCGTCATTGCACCCGATTGGGTGATGGACGGCTCGCGCTTGCTCGACGAAGTGACTATCGGTGTGAAGCGTGCCCGTCTGGGTAAGTTCGATGCCTCGAAGCCTGCCTACGTCATCGATGCCTACCAAGCGTTCAACGAAGTTTGCGATGCAGGCTTATGTCCAGGCGTCTATTACGGTTTCACCCGCTTCGCACGTGATGTCTCCCGCACATATATCGGCGACATGAACTTGTCGCGTGACTACGTTTTGGAGTTCCGCATGGAGTTCCAACCGCTCTCTAATTTGTCAGTTGGACAATCCGAGCGTCTCTACATCGGCGGCGCTTTAGATGGCGGAATGCCTGCAGAGGAGTTCTTCACCATCCCAGCAGCCGAAAAGGAGAAGTATAACCTGCTGAAGAACTTGGGAAAGGTATATATCTATACCGACTACAGTCCCCGTCGCGAAGGTAACTCGCTCTACGATGGTGAAGACATCCCGACGGTTGCCGTTGACCTTCATCTCATCGACAAGAACGACTCGCATCGAGCCACTTCTCGCGACCGTCGTTACGTCTTGCCTGGCTATTCCGCTCCTGAAGAGTTCTACCAGCCCGACTATTCGCAGAAGCCTTTGCCGACCGTGAGGGACTATCGTCGCACCCTTTATTGGAATCCGGATCTGCAACTTGACGATACCGGCAAGGCAGAGTTCCGCTTCTATGGCAACGGAAAGCAAACGCACCTGAGCGTCAGGGCTGAGGGTTTGGCAGGCGACGGAACGCTTCTTACGGGCAAGAGTCTGCCGGAGGACAGATAGACGAAGCCAACTGCCCGACAGACTCCTCTATAGGGCGTTGGAAATCCCTTTAGCATGCATGTGCAAACTCGGCGTACCATCTTTACAAACTCGGCGTGCCATCTTTACAAACTTGGCGTGCCATCTTTGCAAACTTGGCGTGCCATCTTTGCAAACTTAACGTGCCATCTTTGCAAACTTGACGTGTTAAGTTTAGCATTTAACTGTGATAAGTTTGTCGACGAGCTTAAGGAAGTTGTTTTTCTTCTCTTTTTCTGTTATAAAATTGCAAAGTTTGGATAAATAATCGTACCTTTGTGGGCAAAATAGTACAAAGAGTGAAGTCGATAAGGTTTATAGTGTGTCTGTTGTCAGGCTTGCTGGCAATCGGAACGGTTCGCGCAGACGCTCCGACCTTCAGTATGCCCCACGGCATCTACTACGAAGGGTTCCGGCTCTATATTACCTCGCCCGCCTCAGGTTCCACACTCTATTATACCGACGACGGCAGCGACCCGAGGGTGAAAGGGCAACTCTATGACGGCTCGCTCAACGTCAGTTCCACGATGGTAGTTCGCTCGGCATATCTTGTTCAGGACACCATTTGGAGCGACGTTGCGACTGCCTCATACATCTTCCCGAATAGCCTTCTGACGCAAGGCAACAAGCCTTACGGGTATCCGCAGTACTGGGGCAAGTACTGCCAAATATCGGGAACTGCCATCGCCGACTACGAGATGGACCCTGAGATAACCGGCAACAAGACCTATTCCCCCTATGTTACCGAGGGCATCACCAAGCTTCCCATCGTCTCTCTCGTTACCGACAGGGACAACCTCTTCAATCGAGAAGCCGACTCGATAACAGGCGGCATCTACATCTATACCGGTTGTCCCGTTGGGGATGGCACGGGAAGAGGGTGGGAGCGCCCCGTCAGCTTCGAGTTGATAGGCGGTCAGGACAATCACGACCTCACGGTTTCTTGTGCCCTGAAGCTGCATGGCGGACATGGCAGACTGCCCGAGAAGAACCCGAAACATGCTTTCCGTCTGCACTTCAAGAGTGATTACGGACCTAAGAAACTCAAGTATCGTGTCTTCGGTGAGCGTGGTCCGAAGAAGTTCAATGCACTCGTTCTTCGTACTTTCTTCGGCTATTCCTGGCAACACTGGGACAATGCGCAGCGCAATAAGGCACAATATGCTCGCGATCTTTGGGCAAGGGAAACGCAGGCGAAGATGGGCGAACCCATCAGCACGGGGCAGTATGTTCACCTCTTCCTCAATGGCCTTTACTGGGG
>CACXUA010000115.1 GCA_902770725.1 uncultured Bacteroidales bacterium
TAATAATAGAGGTTCATTCCCGAGGGGGTGTAACATATTTTTCGTAAATGATACGCTTTACGCTTTACGCCACCTCGTTATGCAACCACTCTGTAAGGAGCTGACGCTCAGAGATTTAATTGCGAGGAGAACTCTTGGGCTGCAGGCAAGGGCAAACGAGGCACGTTAAATTGGCAAAGATGGCACGTTAAATTGGCGAAGATGGGACGTTAAGTTTGACCACGAATTACACTAATTTACACGAATAAGGGTTTTATCACATCGAAAAACACGAAAAACACGAAACTTTTATTCAACAACGGATTGAACAGACTTAATATTTTAGAGTCTTTAGAGTTTTTAGATGTTCTATGTTTTGTTTACATCGAAAGACACGAAAAACACGAAACTTTTATTCAACAATGGTTTAAACGAATTTATCTTTTCGTGTATTTAGAGTATTTAGATGTTCATGAATCAGAAAGGTCAGCGCATATCTGCCCAACCTAAGCTGATATCTCAATGTCCTTCAGGGCAACAATCAGAACTCCCTTCACTTCTTTAACTCCATAATCAAATTGTTATTTTTGAATTTAATAATTTTGAATTTTGAATTAAAACTCGTAATTTTGCAGCCGTTAACGATATTGAGTATGAATTCATTTGGAACCCTTTTTCGTCTTACTTCTTATGGCGAGAGTCATGGAGCTGCGATAGGTGGCGTCATTGACGGCATGCCTGCTGGCATCGAAGTCGATATGGACTTCATTCAGAGCGAACTGGCTCGACGTAAACCTGGGCAGAGCGCTCTCACAACGGCTCGCAAGGAGGAGGATGAGGTGGAGCTGCTGAGTGGCATCTTCGAAGGCAAGACGACAGGCATGCCCATCGGCTTCCTCGTTCGCAACACCAATCAGCACAGTCAGGACTACGAGAACATGCGAAACGTTTTCCGTCCCTCTCATGCCGACTTCACCTACGAACAGAAGTATGGCATTCGCGACTATCGAGGAGGCGGACGAAGCTCGGCTCGCGAAACGATAAGTCGTGTGGTGGCTGGCGCTTTCGCGAAGCTTGCCCTTCGAGGGCTCGACATCAACATCAAGGCTTACACACAACAAGTGGGCGACATCATCCTGCCTGGCACATATCTCGACTACGACCTCGACGTGGCTGAGCAGAATGCCGTTCGCTGTCCAGACGAAACAGTGGCAGCAAAGATGGCTCAACTCATCATGAAGGTCAAGGAAGAGGGTGACACCATAGGAGGCGTTATCGCTTGTGTCATAAAGGGTTGTCCCGTTGGACTTGGAGAGCCAATTTATGACAAATTGCAAGCTAAGTTGGGTGCTTCTATGCTCAGCATTAATGCCGTGAAAGGCTTCGAATACGGCCTCGGCTTTGCTGGTTGGCATCACAACCAGAACAAACAATAGTGGTGGCATTCAAGGTGGCATTTCGAACGGACAAGATATCTATTTCCGCGTCGCCTTCAAGCCCGTTGCCACTCTGCTCAAGGAACAGGAGACTGTTGACCGTCAGGGCAAAGCAACAACCTTGACGGCTCGTGGCCGACACGATGCTTGCGTCCTGCCCAGAGCAGTTCCCGTCGTCGAAGCAATGGCAGCTATCGCTATCCTTGATGCTTACTTGCTCAGCAAGTCAACCCAGATGGGCAGGTGATCGCTAATGCCTCCCTTATAGACAGGACCTTGAAAGGTGCGCCACGGCGTGCCTTTTTCTGTCAGAAGGAATGGGAATTGCCCTACAGTGACACTTCCTTTAATTGAATGTAACATATTGGTACTTACGAAGATATGGTCGATGTATCCCCACATCTTGCGAAAGTAATATGTGCCTTTGGCTTGTCGCAATTCCCTCTTACTTTGTGGCATAAGTGAGGTCAATCGTTCCTTGATGCTTCGGAATATTCTGTCGTCTGGTTCGGCATTGAAGTCGCCCATCAGCATGATGTGTTTGCCTTCCAGTTCGTCGAGCAGATTGCATAAAGTGCTGACGGCAAGTCGTCGATGCCTCTCGCCTGTCCTGCCGCTTCCTGAACGACTGGGCAGGTGCACTATAATAATATATAATGTGTCGGAAAGGGTGGGGCATACACCCCAAGCCTGCAATATGTCTCGTGTAGGATTGAAGCCGTGCTCTTGAGAAGGAATGCGGATGGCCTTGTGCCCAAGCAGACGAAATTGAAGGGAATCGTAGAGCATAGCGACATCTACGCCTCGCTTGTCTGGTCCTTCCTCGTGGACGTAGGAATAGCGTGCCATGCGGAGCGGACTTCTTTTCGTCAAGTCGCGAAGGACTGTATCGTTCTCCACCTCGCACATCCCGACAATCATCGGCCACGCATCATCGCCTGCAATAGCGGCAATGGTGCGCGACAGGTTGTCGAGTTTCTTCCAGTAACGTCCTTTTGTCCAATGATATGTGCCTTCTGGCAGGAATTCCTGGTCTTCCTTCAAAGTGTCGTGCTGACAGTCGAACACGTTCTCCACGTTCCAGAAAACCACACGCTGTGCCTTTGTTGTGGGACAAAGAGAGAACATCAGCCAGAATAAAAGGAATACAGAACGATACATTATCCTTTTGAGTTTTGAATTACAAACGAAGTGTTGTATCCTCTCATTTCCTTTCGAAGGGCTTTGGCTTTGCCGTCGCAGACCTCGTCGAGGCGTGCCCAGAAGCGTGGGCTGTGGTTCATCTCGATGAGGTGGGTGAGTTCGTGCTGCAAGACGTAATCCTGCAAATGGTGGGGGAGGAGTATAAGGTAGAGGGAAAGGTTGATGTTGCCTTTCGAGCTGCAACTGCCCCAACGACCTTTTGCTGATGAGACCTTGACGTTGTTGACGTTGAGACCTCGTTCTTTAGCCATATCGAGGAGTCGTGGCACAAGTCTTGCCTTGACACGTTTGCGGGCAAAGGCTTCCAAAGTTTGTGTAATCCAAACCTGAATGTCCTTATCTGCCAGAACTTCTGCCGACTCGTAGTAACAGACGATGCCCGTTTCGTCCATTTCCGCCCTTACGAACGACACATCTTTCTGCTCGAACCTCAACTGGAAGTCCTCTGCATCGATGCGAGTCTCAGGCGTAAACTTATTGACCATTAATCATTGACCATTTTCACAGCTTCACCTTCTTCTTGACGGCTTTCGACTCGTTCTGCAGACGGTCGAGAGCAGTCACGACGTAGGTGTACTTCGTATTGCCACCTTGATAAGGAAGAGGCAACATCGTGGACTTCGTGAAGCAAAGAATCTTTGTCGCGTCGTTCAAGTTGACCTTTTCACCAGGTCCAAATCGATAGACAACGTATTGCTGAGCCTTGTCCATTTCGGTCTTTGCGTTGGGAGCCGTCCAGAAGAGCATCGGCCCATCTTCTGTCCATACGATAGCTGCCTTGCGAGGCTTGCCAGGAGCTTTGCCGTCAATCCAAGGCATGCGTGGTTGCAAGGCTGGTGTGTTGTGGTAAACCTGACGCAAGACCTCCTGATAGTTGCCTGGATTCTCGCAGACAGCTGCAGCATACCATTGGCAACTGCCGTAGATGCCTGGCAAAGCACGTTGCAATTGGTACTTGCGATTCATCTGATGTTGACTGGAATCATAGGGATCAGGGAACTTGACGGTTCGGTTTACATCCTGGCCTACATAGATGGGACGCTGTCCAGCATTGGCACTCCACCAGCGGATGCATGCCTCGTAATCTGCTGCCTTGTTGCCAATCTCCCAGTAAATCTGGGGAATGTTATAGTCCACCCAACCTTGACGAACCCATTCCAGCACATCGGCATAGAGGTCGTCATAGTTCTGCAAGCCAGTTGTGGCGCTACCATTAGGGTCGGTTCTCTGGTTACGATAGATGCCGAAAGGCGAGACACCAAACTTTACCCAGGGCTTTACTTGACGGATCTGCTGGCACATCTGCTGCATGAACTTGTTGACGTTTTGACGTCGCCAGTCGCCTCGATTCATGCCTCCACCATATGTATTATAGGAAGCATCATCGGGGATGGGAACGCCTGCAACTGGATATGGATAGAAGTAATCATCCACATGAATGCCGTCCACATCATAACGCCTAACGATGTCGCAAGTCACCTGACAGATGTAATCGCGATTCTCAGGGATTCCAGGGTCGAAGAGAAAAAGTCCATCGTAGTTGAAAAAGCGCTCGGGGTGACGGGAGTATTCGTGGGTCGAGGCCAGAGCCGTCGTGCCTTTTGTCTTGGCGCGATAGGGATTGATCCATGCATGAAGCTCCATTCCACGAGCATGACATTGTTCAATCATCCATTGCAGAGGGTCCCAATATGGGTTGGGAGGCAGTCCTTGCTGACCGGTCAGGTAGCGACTCCATGGTTCCAATTGGCTTGGATAGAGAGCATCACCCTCTACGCGAACCTGGAAGAAGATGGCGTTGATGCCATCCTTCTGCAGGTCGTCGAGCTGGCTTGTGAGCATCGCTTGCATGCGGTCGCGACCAATGTTCTGGAACTGTCCGTTGACGGC
>CACXUA010000116.1 GCA_902770725.1 uncultured Bacteroidales bacterium
ACGACGAATATGTCTGGCTTGAGCCATTCTACTGTCGGTACGAAGTCCATCACACCGCTACCCTTGTTGATGAAGGCCTCTTTGACGTACTTGATGCTCTGCACCATGAAGAGGCGTTCCTGCTCGGGATAGACGGTCTTGTGGTTCTTATACTTCAATATCGTGGCATCCGACCCGATGCCCACATACAGGTCGCCAAATTGGGCAGCCTGCTTGAAGAACTCTACGTGCCCGCTATGCAGCAAGTCGTAGCAACCGCTAACAAAAACCTTTCGGCCCCCCTCCTTCTCCCCCAAAGGGGAGTGTTTTATTTCATCATTCATTCCTCGTTGTTAATTTAGTTATTTTATGTTTCTTTAGATAGCCTCCCATGTCACTTTGAGTCGGGGCTGTTGTGACTATGCTCTCCCCTTTGGGGGAGTTGGAGGGGGGCGATGCTGTACCACAGCACCACAACGAAGCAGATGAGTGGCACAACATACGACACAGAGATGCCGAACTTATCGCTGACCATTCCCTGAAGTGGCGTCAGGATAGCGCCTCCAAGAATTGCCATGATGAGACCCGATGCACCAATCTTGGCATCTTCTCCCACACCTTCGAGGGCAATGCCGTAGATGGTGGGGAACTGGAGCGACATGAAGAAACTGATGAGAACCAGGGCTATGACGGCAATCATGCCGCTTCCGCTCATCAATATCACGATGAGACAGAGCACGATGTCGAAGGCTGCAGCCCAAGCCATCAACTTTGCAGGCTGGAAGAACTTCATCAGCCAAGTGAAGAAGAAGCGGGCCACGCAAAAGCAGATGATGCTGGCCAGGTAGTAAGTTGCCGCACTTGCTTCCTCGATGCCTAACTCTTGCATTACCAGCCTGATAGTGAACGACCAGACACAAATCTGGGCTCCCACATAGAAGAACTGTGCCACAACGCCCCAGACATAGCGTTTGTTCTTCAGCAATCTCGCAAAAGAGGCGCTCACACTACCTTGTGCGGCATCTTTTCCACCTGGCATCTTCGAGAAAGCCATCACGACCATTATGGCAATCAGCACAAAGCCGAGACCCATGTAAGTCTCTGAAATGCTGTTCAAAGAGATGTCGCGAAGGATGAATTGCTGGCTCAAGAGAATGCCTGTAATGCTGCCAATCGGGTTGAACGACTGGGCTATGTTGAGCCTGCGAGTCGCAGTTTCTGGTGCTCCCATTGAGAGGATGTAAGGATTGGCCGTCGTTTCAAGCACAGAGCAACCGCCAGCAAGGATGTAGATGGCAATGAGATAGAACAGATAACTCTCGGTCAGGGCTGCCGGATAGAACAGCATGGCACCTCCAGCATAGAGCAGAAGTCCCAGAATGATGCCGGCTTTGTAGGACACTTTCCTGATGAAAAGGGCTGCCGGAAAAGCAAAGCAGAAGTAGGAACCATAGAAGGCAAACTGGATGAGGGAAGTCTCTGTGTCGCTCATCCTCATCACTTTCTTGAATGCTGCCAGCAAAGTGTCCGTCATGTTGTTCGCCAATCCCCATAAAAGAAACAGTATGGAGACCAACGCAAACGGCAAGAAGTATCTTTTTTCGAGTGTTTTCATAAGGTAGTTAAAGTTCTGTTGTCTGTAGTCCGTTGTCCGTTGTCTATTCATAAAGGTAGAACATCCTTTCCATCATCTGCCATTTCTCGTCGCTTGTTGCATCGGGGCTGCAGCCTTGGAACTGGCTTACGAAGGCTTCCCATTCAGCTTGGCGGGGCAGGGTGGCGAGCTTGGCCATCGCTTCGTCCCAGTTGAAATCGGCTGGAGCATCCACTATCATCACCAATGTGTTGCCCAGAATGTAGATTTCCATCTCGAGGATACCAACCTCTCGAATGCCCTCGCGAACCTCTTTCCAGTTGTATTCCTGCGAGTGCCACTTGATGTATTCGCGTCTGGCTTCTTCGTCGGAGTTCAGCGTCAGCGTTTGCACAAACCGCTTCGTCCTGCCTTGATGCTGCTTCTGAATGTATCCTTCCATAAATGTTCAATGTTCAATATTCAATGTTCAATGGTTACTGGTGTACCTGTATCTGCGGGAACGGGAACTTGATGCCTTGCTTGTTGAACTCCTTATAGATGCGCTCGTTCGTGTCGAAGAAGACGTTCCAGTACTCGGGAGCAGTCGTCCAGACTCGAAGCACGAAGTCCACGCTACTGCTAGCCAGTTCTTTCACCGCAATGAAAGGTGCAGGCTCTTGCATGATGCGCTCATCTTGTTTCAGGAGTTCCAGCGTGACCTCTTTAACTTTCTCTGTCTCAGTGCCATACTCCACACTTATCGTAAAGTCCACTCGCCGCAAATCATTCTTTGTGTAGTTCGTGATGTTACCACTCGAGAGCGCTCCATTTGGGATATAGAGCTCCTTGTTGTCGGTCGTGGTCAGTATTGTGTGGAAGATTTGAATAGCCTTCACAATGCCGCTTACCCCTTGAACTTCGATGAAATCGCCTATTTTGAAAGGCTTCAGGAACAGCAGGATGATGCCTCCAGCCAAGTTCTGCAGGTTGCCGCTCAACGCCATACCAACCGCCAAACCTGCCGAAGCCAGCAGGGCTGCAAGGCTCGTCGTGTTCACGCCAAGCGTACCCACCACCATGATGATGAGCAGCATGATGAGGGTAATGTTCACGAAACTCTTCAGGAACGACTGAACCGTCGGCTCCACATTCCGCTTTTCCAGCATTCGAGCCACAAGTCGATTGACGAATTTGATGACGTAACGACCCACTACGGCCAGCACAACCGCCAGCAGCAGGCTCTTTCCAGCCTCCAAACCCATCGTCGTGACTTGCTGAATGAGCTGATCCACTTGCCCGTTCTTCGCAGCCTCAATCACCTCTTTCCCCGCCTCCAAAGGCGCTGCTTCAAGAAAATATATCATATTAGTCTTGCTTTTTTGAATGAAATCACGGCAAAGTTACAAAAAAAAATTCACATAACCAAAGATGACGGAAAAAAGCATCCAAGTTCCGCGCATAAAAAGCGCGCCTTCTTGCGCTCCATAGGTGCTCAGGCGCAGGCGGAGGCCGCTAAAGCATCAAAGAAGGCTGCAAAGCAGTCTCGACGCAGTCAACCTTTAACCTTTAACCTTTTTCCGCGCATAAAAAGCGCGCCTTTGTGCTAAAGCATCAAAGAAGGCTGCAAAGCAGTCTCGACGCAGTCAACCTTTA
>CACXUA010000117.1 GCA_902770725.1 uncultured Bacteroidales bacterium
CGCCACAAAGTTACACTTTTTTGACCAAACCACAAAGAAAAGAGCAATTTATTTGTTAAAAGTAGTTAACTTCGCATAACATTTAGCCTTTTCTGACGTTATTAGGGTGTATGGAGCACACAGAGTTCGAACGTTTGGCACACATTCTGCGCTCAAGGGCGAAGCAGATCGGGCTGAGTTTCTTCAAGGAGGAAGAGGCTGCAGAGGATGTGGCGCAGGAGACCATCATAAGCCTTTGGAAGGCTTGGGGCACTTTGTCCTCGCCTTTGGAGGCTGAGAGGCTGGCCATCAGAATTGCCAAACACGAGTGCATCAACGTGTGGCGGAGGGAGCAGCGGCGACCTCATTCACCACTCACCACCAGTCACGAAATCACACTTCCCGCTTCGGAGGAAGGCCAGACGCTCGAAGAAAGCGAACTCAAAGCTGCCCTACACAATGCCACACAAACGCTCCGACGCTCCGAACAACGGCTCTGGCGGATGTTTGCCGAAGCACAGATGGACACACGCGAAATAGCGATTGCGACAGGCATCAACGCCAGAACAGTCAGCGCAATGTTGAGTCACGCACGCGGACATATATATAATGTACTAAAAGAAGGAGGATACATTGATGGATAAAAAACTACTCATAGACAGTTATCTCGAGGGGAAACACCCGATAGAGCAGGAGAAGTGGGAGCTGCCCTCTGAAAGCGAGCTCGATCGCGACGAGGCGCTCTTCGACGCTTTGCTGAACGAAAAGAAGAATAAGCCTCGCTTCACGAAGTCGATGGGAAAGGCTCTTCTGGCAATTGCCGCAGTCTTGATCGCAGTTGTAGCACTCTTCACCTGGTGGAACTTCAAGCCTCAGCAACCCACGCAACTCGCTGAAAAGACAGAAGAACCTGTCGAGCAGAAAGACGCGCCTAAGGTCATCGAAAAAGATGACGTGGATAAATCGCAAACTAAGCACGTTAAGTTGGCCAACTTAACACGTGAAGTTGACAAAGTTAACGTGCCACGTTCGAAGACGACCCGAGTGAAGCCTGCCGAAGAGCCTCAACCCCAGACCGAAGCCGTCGTGCTTGCCTCTGCCGCAGACAGTCTCTACTACTACCTCACGCAACTCGAAAACCAGATGGGCGACTGCCGAGACAGCTCCTGCCTAGCTGAGCTGACGGGCCTCATGCGAGCCGACGAACGCATCAAGGACTTGGTGAACAAGATCATCCACAAGCAAGTGGAGACTGCCTACCAAGAGGAATACCTCGTAGATACCACGACACGTTATATCCCATTATGAATCAAACAACAAAACATACCACTATGAAAAGAATCGCACAACTCGGCATCTTGCTCGCTGGCCTGCTTCTGTTCTGGCCGCTCCAAGCGCAATCCTGGGAGGATGAGGAAATGGAAGAACTCATCGAAAAGTTCCTGAAGGACAAACACGTGACGATAACGAAAAGCAATTACGCATTTACAAAAAACTATTTCACCGACCTTCCGAAGGACAGCATGCAGATAGCAGAGTTTGTCTGCAAGGGCGAAAAGCCTTTGAATCAGCTTGTGAAAGCCTTCGAAGAGCAGGAACACTGGGCTGACCTCTATCGAAGCTACGAAGGTTTTATAGGAGGAACGACACTGTTTTTGATGGCAAATATAGGACCGAAGGGAATGGGAGGAAGAGGCGGCTGCGACCTCCATCTCTGTCACAACACGAGGGTTCTTGTCTATAAAATAGATGCAGACGGGCTACAACTGGGTTTCGTGCTGCAATGGAACGACTTGCCAAAAGGCGAGAAAAAGGGCTTCATCTACAAGTGCCTGGGTTACGACATGGAAATCGTAACGGTTGAGCAGGAAGTTGACCGCGTCACGATGGACAGCGTCCGCACGGCCATCAAGGTGGGCGAAACGGTGAAGAACAATCCGAAGCAGGAAATCGACACGACTTATATTGACGGCAAGTGGGCCGTCAGCGCGAAGTATCATCGGGATGTCCTGCGGGCAATGGACCACGTCAGCGACTACTACGACGATTTCCCCAGCCTGAGCAACAAGATTAATGAGCTTGTGAAGCTCAGCAAAAAAGCCAGCGAAACGGAACTCGCCTCGATTGGTTTCGCCCTGAAACGTGAGGCCTCGCGCTACGAACGACTCCTCACGCCCGAAGAATACGCGTTGATTTGGAAAGGGCTCTACGCTATGGAGACCAAGGCAAAAGGCTGCGACCCACAGATACAAGACTATTTCAAGGCTTCGGAAAGCATCCTCAAGGACAAGGTCAACGAGTCTGTCCGGCTGGAATACCACGACACGAAGCGTCATCAGTTCCTTCGCGACATCGGTTTCACCGTAACGAAGAACGACGGCGGACGTTGGTACTATGCCGTCTCGGGCAAACACTACACAGGCAATCCCGAGCTGGAATACCTCGATGCTTGTGCCGACGAGGACGGCGTACTGAGATACACGGCCGAACACAAAGAGACAAACCTCAAGCCGGGCATCTACAGACTGACCGCCGCAGGGCGTACCTCCTTTAGCGGCAACACGGGAGCCTTCATCTTTGCAAAGGCAGAAGAGCTCTTGTTGAAAGAGATTCCCGCCTGCGATGACCGCGGAGGCGACATCTGGAGGGATGCTGCGATACGCGTCAAGGAAGCCGACGAGAAGGGACAACAAATATCGCCCAGCGACGTTCGAATCGCTTTGGCAAACGGCGGAATGGGTTACGGCTGGAGCAAAATCGTGATAGACGGCATCATTGTCCGCGACGGAAAAGTCACTTATGGCGTTTCCTGCGACAAAGACTTCACGGGACGTCAATTCACGGGGCGTTGGCTCTCAGCCGTCGATTTCGTCCTCGAAAGGACAGGCGACCTGCCTGCAAATGAACAATAGAACATGTTAGTTTGGTTTCAAAGGTTAATAAATGGCGCCTTCCTGCTGTTGCATCGCGAGATGCGGCAGCAGATTCCTGTTGATTTAACAGGTCTCATTCGTTGCATATACATGTACGTGCAATTGCATTTACATGTACGTGCAATTGCAACTACATGTATATGCAATCAACTTCACAGCACATCTCTGGCAACAAGACTAATGAAATAAGACAATGAAAAAGGTAATCTCAATCATCATGGCAGCACTCATGAGCGCTGCATCCTTAGCTC
>CACXUA010000118.1 GCA_902770725.1 uncultured Bacteroidales bacterium
AAGAAGGAACTTGTCGCCAACCTTCAGAAGGAAGCAAAGAAAGCAGATATGGTGTGGCTGGCTTCCGATGAAGACCGCGAGGGAGAAGCCATCTCCTGGCATCTTTACGAGGTGCTTGGGCTCGAACCTGAGCGGACCCGTCGTATAGTCTTCCACGAGATTACCAAACCTGCCATCCTGTCAGCCATCGAGACGCCCCGCAAGATCGATATGGATCTGGTAAACGCACAGCAAGCACGTCGTGTGCTGGATCGCATAGTAGGCTTTGAGCTCTCTCCTATCCTTTGGCGCAAAGTGAAGCCGGCACTTTCGGCCGGACGCGTACAGTCAGTTGCCGTACGCCTCATCGTGGAACGTGAACGCGAGATTGAGAACTTCAAGTCTGAGGCATCCTATCGCGTATCGGGCACGTTTGCCACCCTCGACCCGCAAACCAAGCAGACTGTATTCTTCAATGCTGAACTGTCGCAGCGATTCAAAACCAGGGAAGAAGCCCAAGCATTCCTCGAAAAGGCAGCTAAAGCAACCTACACCGTCAGCGACATCCAGCAGAAACCCATCAAACGCCAGCCAGCCCCACCGTTCACTACCTCTACTCTCCAGCAGGAAGCTGCTCGTAAGCTTCACTACACCGTCAGCCAGACCATGAGCATTGCCCAGCGACTTTACGAGGCCGGACAAATCACCTATATGCGTACTGACTCGGTGAACCTCTCCACACTCTGCTTGGGTGCATCGAAGGATCAGATCCTCAAGACGATGGGCAAAGAGTATCTTGAGACACGCAACTATGTGACCCACACCAAAGGAGCACAAGAGGCACATGAGGCCATCCGTCCCACCTATATGGATCAACAGTCCATCGAGGGTTCAATGCCTGAACAGAGACTCTACGAACTCATCTGGAAACGCACCATCGCAAGCCAGATGTCAGATGCCATCATCGAGAAGACTCAAGTTGAAATCAAGATAGCAGGAGAGGATGAATTGAAGTTCATAGCCAATGGTGAGGTCATCAAGTTCGATGGTTTCTTGAAGGTATATATTGAAAGTTATGACGAAGAGGGCGAGAGTGAAAACGAAGGCGAAAGCCGCCTTCCAGCACTTGCTAACGGTCAAAAGCTTGACCTTAACGCGGCTGATGCTGTGGAGCGTTACACCTTGCATCCACAGCGCTACACTGAAGCTTCGCTCGTCAAGAAGATGGAGGAACTTGGCATCGGGCGTCCATCTACCTACGCTCCCACCATCTCGACCATCCAAGCACGCGATTATGTAGCCAAAAGCGACCGTCCTGCCGAGAAGCGGGATATTACTCGTTTGCACCTCGACGTCAAGTCTGGCAAGATCAGCAGCAAAACCAGCGAAGAAACCTATTGCAATGACAAGGGCAAGCTCATTCCCACCGACATCGGTGTTGTGGTAAATGACTTCCTCACACAGCATTTCCCTGAAATCATGAGCTACAACTTCACCGCTACGGTTGAGGGTGAGTTTGACGAGATAGCCGAAGGCAAGGAACAGTGGTCAGACTGCATCGATTCATTCTACAAGCTCTTCCATCCACTTATCACAACAACTCTCGAAGAACGTTCTGACCACAAGGCTGGTGAGCGTGTTCTTGGCAAGGATCCCAAGAGCGGACATACCGTTTCTGTTAAGATAAGTCGTTTTGGTCCAGTTGTACAAATTGGTGCCGCCGACGAAGTGAACAAACCTCAGTTTGCTGCACTGCAGAAAGGGAAGAGCATTGCCACCATCACCCTTGACGAAGCTCTTAAACTCTTTGACCTCCCCAAGGATTTAGGTGAATTCGAGGAGAAGACCGTCAGTGTAGGTGTCGGCAAGTTTGGTCCATATGTACGCCACGACAACAAGTACATCTCTATACCTAAGGGTATCGACCCTCTTGCCATCTCGCTTGATGAAGCAATCAAACTCATCGAAGAAAAACGTGACGAAGACCGTCGTCGTGTGCTTCGCACCTTCGAAGAAGACCCCGAACTCCAGCTTCTCAATGGACGTTATGGTCCTTATCTCTCTAAAGCCGGCAAGAACTACAAACTGCCACGCAGCAAGAACACCGAGCAACTCACATACGAGGACTGCCTGGCAATCATACACGATGCCGAGGAGGCTGAGGCCGAAGGAGGAGAGAAAAAAGGTAGAAGGAATAAAAAGGGTTAAAGATGGCAAATCTTACAAGACTCATATACAAACTAGCGTTCGAGCGGCGATTCAAGCAGCTCGAACGTTATGCTACACATACACACGAGCTTCAACAAGAACAGCTATCGTGGTTGGTAGATCGTGCCAAGGACACTGACTTCGGACAGCAGTATGGCTTTGCGTCGATGCTCAGGGAAGAGCGACATGGAAAGAAGGCCGACTACAGAGTTTTTGCTGAGCGTGTGCCCATCTCGAACTATGACCAGCAGAAGGAATGGATTGAGCGAATGGTCAAAGGCGAAGAAAATGTGCTTTGGCCAGGGCTTTGTCGATGGTTTGCCAAATCGTCAGGTACTACATCCGACAAGTCAAAATACATTCCCGTCACCGACGATGGGTTGAACCTCTGTCATTATCGCGGTGCCACCGACTCTATGGTCATCTATCTGGCCCTTAACCCTGCCTCGAAGATTTTCAGCGGAAAGGGACTTATCCTAGGAGGCTCGTTTTCGAATGAACCAATGCCCAACGGAATCCACGCTGGTGACCTTTCAGCTACATTGATACAGAACGTAACGCCTGCTGTCAACTTTATCCGCACACCCAGCAAGGAGGTGGCTCTGATGAGCGAATGGGAAACCAAACTGAAAGCACTCTGCAAAACGACCAAGGACGTCAATGTGACCAATATCTCGGGAGTTCCATCGTGGATGATGGGTGTGCTGAAGAACATCCTTGCAGAAACTGGAAAGAAAGACATCACAGAAGTGTGGCCCAACCTTGAATGTTTTTTCCATGGAGGTATCGCTTTCACGCCCTATCGCGAACAATACAAGCAGCTGATACCATCAGACAAGATGCACTATCTGGAGACCTATAACGCTTCAGAAGGATTCTTTGGTGTACAATCGTCGTGGGACAGCAACGATATGCAACTCGTCATCGACAATAAAATCTTCTACGAGTTCATTCCCATGGACGAGTTTGAGG
>CACXUA010000119.1 GCA_902770725.1 uncultured Bacteroidales bacterium
ATTTTCTTCGCCTTTGACCATTCGCTCAATCCATTCCTTCTGCTGGTCATAGTTCGAGACAGGCACACGCTCAGCAAAAAGTCGATAATCTGCCTTCTCTTCATGTCCTTCTTGCCTAAGCATCGACGCAAAGCCATACTTCTGCCCGAAGTCGGTGTCCTTGGCACGGCTAACTAACCAAGCTAGCTGAGCTTGTTGCAGCTCGTGGGTATGTGTAGCATAACGTTCGAGCTGCTTGTATCGCCGCTCGAACGCCAGTTTGTATATGAGTCTTGTAAGATTTATCATTCGAAACTTTCTTAACCTTTCAGAACTCTACTTAGCCCTTTCTGCTCTTTCGTCCCTTCTTCTCACCACCTTCAGCCTCAGCAGCAGCCTCGGCCTCACGTATTATTTCTAGACAATCCTCGTACGTGAGTTGTTCGTTATTCTTACTGCGTGGCAGTTTGTAGTTCTTACCTGCTTTCGAAAGATAAGGACCATAGCGACCATTGAGGAGCTGGAGTTCGGGGTCTTCTTCGAAAGTGCGGAGCACGCGACGACGGTCTTCATCTCGTTTCTCTTCGATGAGTTTGACCGCTTCGTCGAGCGAGATACCAAGAGGGTCGATACCCTTGGGAATGGAGATGTACTTGTTGTCGTGGCGCACGTATGGGCCAAACTTGCCAACACCTACGCTGACTATCTTCTCTTCGAATTCGCCTAAATCCTTAGGAAGGTCGAAGAGCTTTAGAGCTTCGTCAAGAGTGATGGTAGCAATGCTCATGACTTTCTGCAGGGCAGCAAATTGAGGTTTGTTCACTTCGTCAGCAGCTCCAATTTGTACAACTGGACCAAAACGGCTTATCTTGACCGAAACAGTTCGTCCACTCTTGGGGTCTTTGCCAAGAACTCGCTCACCTGCCTTGTGGTCGGAACGTTCTTCGAGCGTTGTGGTAATGAGTGGATGGAAGAGCTTGTAGAACGAATCGATGCAATCGGACCACTGTTCTTTGCCTTCAGCAATTTCATCAAACTCCCCCTCAACCGTAGCTGTGAAGTTGTAGCTCATGATCTCAGGGAAGTGCTGTGTGAGGAAGTCGTTCACCACGACACCGATGTCGGTAGGGATGAGCTTGCCCTTGTCATTGCTGTAGGTTTCTTCGTTGGTTTTGCTGCCGATCTTTCCAGTCTTGACGTCAAGATGCAGACGGGTAATATCTCTCTTCTCAGCAGGACGGTCGCTCTTGGTAACATATTCGCGAGCCTGGATGGTTGAGATGGTGGGAGCGTAGGTCGAAGGACGTCCTATGCCAAGTTCCTCCATCTTCTTAACGAGCGAAGCTTCGGTGTAGCGCTGCGGGTGTAATGTATAACGCTCCACGGCATCAGCTGCGGTAAGGTCAAGTGCTTGACCATTCTTTAGTGCATGAAGACGTCCTTCGCCTTCGTTTTCACTCTCGCCTTCTTCGTCATAGCTTTCTATATATACCTTCAAGAAACCGTCGAACTTGATGACCTCGCCGTTGGCAATGAATTTCAATTCATCCTCTCCTTCTATTTTGATTTCTACCTGAGTCTTCTCGATGATGGCATCTGCCATCTGACTGGCGATGGTGCGTTTCCAGATGAGTTCGTAGAGACGTTGTTCTGGCATTGACCCCTCTATGGTCTGTTGATCCATATAGGTGGGGCGGATGGCTTCATGAGCCTCTTGTGCTCCCTTGGTGTGAGTCACATAGTTGCGTGTCTCCAGATACTCCTTGCCCATTGTCTTGAGAATCTGTTCCTTCGAAGCACCCAAGCAGAGTGTAGAGAGGTTCACCGAGTCTGTACGCATGTAGGTAATCTGTCCAGCTTCGTAAAGGCGCTGAGCAATACTCATGGTCTGGCTGACGGTGTAATGAAGCTTGCGTGCAGCCTCCTGTTGGAGTGTGGAAGTTGTAAATGGAGGAGCAGGCTGTCGTTTGATAGGCTTCTGCTGAATGTCGCTTACGGTGTATGTTGCTTTAGCTGCCTTTTCAAGGAAAGCTTGGGCTTCTTCTTTGGTCTTGAATCGTTGCGATAGTTCGGCGTTGAAGAAGACTGCCTGCTTGGTTTGCGGGTCGAGGGTGGCAAAGGTTCCTGATACGCGATAGGAAGCCTCCGCCTTGAAGTTCTCAATCTCGCGTTCACGCTCCACAATGAGACGTACTGCAACCGACTGAACGCGTCCAGCCGAAAGAGCTGGCTTCACTTTGCGCCAAAGGATGGGAGAGAGCTCAAAGCCTACAATACGATCAAGCACGCGACGGGCTTGCTGTGCGTTGACAAGATCCATATCGATCTTGCGGGGCGTCTCGATGGCTGCAAGAATAGCTGGTTTGGTAATCTCGTGGAAAACTATACGGCGGGTCCGCTCAGGTTCGAGCCCAAGCACCTCGTAAAGGTGCCAGGAGATGGCTTCTCCCTCGCGGTCTTCATCAGAAGCTAGCCACACCATGTCGGCTTTCTTTGCTTCCTTCTGTAAGTTGGCAACAAGTTCCTTCTTGTCATCGGGAATTTCGTATATGGGCTTGTACTGATGATCGACATCAATACTGAAGTCTCGTTTCTTGAGGTCTCTGATATGACCGTAGCTTGAGGTAACCTTATAGTCGTTACCAAGGAATTTCTGGATAGTCTTTGCCTTGGCAGGCGACTCGACAATAACTAAGTTCATAGTTTATAAATAAATTTCTTTGGTTTCGGTTCATTGTATGTAGGGCGGACGCCAGTTTCGCCACTTTTCGATGGCTGCTTCGCGTTCTTGTTCTTCCTTCGACTTCTGCTGATCGACTTTCCTTAGCGATTCCGTGATGGCTAATATCTCGCCGATGTTGGCATCGATGGTAGCCATGTTGAGAGGCAGCTTGTAGCTCGTGGTGGAACGTGCCTCTAATGCTTTGCATTCCTTTAGGCGCCTTGCATTCCTTCAGTCGATTCTCTGCATCGCGGTAAGAGGCAAGTTGTTTGAGAGGTTGGTTTTCGAGATAGCGTTCAAAGTTGATGCGTGAGTGACGCCATTTCTTCTCATGCATACGTGCATATCCCATTGTGTAATATGCAAGGGCATAGTATTGTAACTCTGTGCGTTCGTTCTTTACATCGTTGAACGAAATCAGGTCCTGGCAGCATGCCGCGTAATTACCCAATTGATATTCACATTGTCCACGCCAGAAGAAGGCTTCGATACGAACTTGTTCACGGGGACCGTCATCGAGATCGATAGCCTCGGTGAAAAAACCTTTGGCAGTTGCGTATTCGCCTTTCCTGTATGCTTGGATACCATGAATGAATGCGGCACTTTGGTCATCGATGTCTATGAGTTCTGACTCGGCAAGTGGAATCTCATGCGCGGGCATAGGATGTCCTGCCATCAGTTCGCACTTGGTGCGCAAACTATCTACCCATCCCAGTTGCTGTTCGTTTAAGCGACCACCGGGGATGTGGGTGAGTCCTTCAAGGGCCTCGTTGTATTTGCCACGTTCGGCACAGCCAACGGCGTAGTTGTAGGCAGTCACTGCCAGTTCGTGTTCTATCTGTGCGCGGTCCTGTGCCTGGGCCGACATAAGTGTGCCTGATGAAAGGGCAATCAATATGAATAGTCGGGTTGTTTTCATCTTTCTTTCTCTATTTTGGGGTGCAAATATACATATTTAAATAGAAATGACAAAATTTTAGCAAAGATTTGGAGATTTTTTTTGTTTTTTTTGAAGAAAAACATTACCTTTGCGCCACATTTATTACCTCACTTTGCAAATATTATGATTCAAATACGTTGCAAAAACAACAATAAGACCTATTCCTTTCAAGAGGGTAGTACACTGCTGGAGATCTACCAGAAGCTTCGGCCTGAGCTCCAGATTTCTTATCAGGTCGTTTCGGCAAAGGTCAACAATGCGTCACAAGGTCTTCGTTTTCGCGTCTATCAAAGTCGCGATGTCGAGTATGTCGGCTTGAACAATACTTCGGGTATGCGCATATATGTGCGTTCATTATGTTTTGTCCTTTATAAGGCATGCTCTGAGATCTTCCCCGAAAGCCGTCTTTATATCGAGCACAGTATCTCCAACGGCTTCTATTGCAACTTCTACACTCGTGCCGCCGACCATGCTACTCCAGCCGACGTCGAGCGTATTCGCGAGCGTATGCAGCAGATCATCGACATCGATATGGCCTTTCATCATCGCGAGGCGCCTACTGAGGATGCAGTACGTATCTTCCGCGAACATGGCAATATCGACAAGGTGAAGTTGCTCGAAACCAGCGACCGTGTCTATAGCGACTACTATTTGCTCGACGAAACCGTCGATTATTATTACGGGGCGTTGTTGCCTAGCACTGGATACATTAAGGTATGGGGGCTCGAGAGGTATCAGGATGGTCTCTTGCTGCGTGTGCCCGATATGAGGAATCCTACGATGCTTGCACCCAAGGTCGATCAGCCACGCACTTTCGAGACGTTTGCCGAATATGTGCGCTGGAGCGTCATCATGGGTTTGTCGAATGTCGGCGATGTCAATCATGCTATTAAGGCTGGTCATGCCAGTGAACTCATCCAGGTCAGCGAAGCACTGCAGGAAAAGAAGATCGTTCAGATTGCCGAAGAAATCAATCGGCGTTATCTTGATACGGAGCGTCCATGTCGCGTCGTACTGATCACAGGCCCTTCTTCTAGCGGCAAGACCACGTTCTGCAAGCGTTTGTCAATTCAGCTGAAGGCATGTGGTCTGAAGCCGATGAGTATCTCTACCGACGATTATTTCGTCAATCGTGTCGATACGCCCAAGTTCCCCGATGGCCGATATGACTTCGACAATATCTCGGCAGTCGATAGTGACACCATGGTGCGCGACCTTAATGCCTTGCTGCGTGGCGAACGTGTCGAGGTGCCCGAATATAACTTTAAGACCGGTTTACGTGAATACAATGGAAAGAAGTTGAAGATGGGACGCAATTCGTTGCTTCTCATTGAAGGCATCCATGCACTCAATCCTGTCCTCACGGCGGCGCTGCCGGACGACGTGAAGTTCCGCGTGTACCTCAACGCGCTCACGCAGCTCGTGGTGGATTCCTGCAACCGCATCTCGACCACCGACACGCGCCTCCTCCGCCGCCTCGTGCGCGACTTCCACTTCCGGGGGATGTCGCCGATGGACACCTTCCGCCTCTGGCCGAACGTGGTGGCGGGCGAGCGGAAGTGGATCTACCCCTACCAGGC
>CACXUA010000120.1 GCA_902770725.1 uncultured Bacteroidales bacterium
GAACGTGATGGATATGAGTTTCATGTTTAGTGACTCAAAATTCAATGGCGATATCAGCAATTGGAAAGTTTTGGATAATGCTGATGTGTTTGGAATGTTTGATCGAAGTCCCCTTGAGAAAAATCCGCCTAAATGGTATAAGGAAAAATAAGGGGTCTTTCTTTTCCTACACTAGACACGCCCCCCTATAATTTCTATCTTTGGGTTAGCTCAGACAATATCGCCTGGGCGTAAACAATCACCGGCTTGCAAGAGTCGCTTCGGTGGCGCGGTACAATTAATATTGACTTCGCTTTGTGGCTTAATTGCAGTCCGGGTAGTAACAACCGAAAAGGAAAATATACTATGGCTAATTTGCCTTCCGTCGAAGATCTGCTTGCTGCAGGCTCCCACTTTGGTCACCAGACTCAGCGCTGGAATCCGAAAATGAAACCGTACATCTTGGCAGAAAAGAACGGCATCTACGTTCTCAACCTCTCCAAGACTCGTGACCTCCTCGAAGAAGCTGCTAAGGCTGCTGCCAAGATTTCTGAATCTGGCAAGACCGTGCTCTTCGTTGGCACGAAGCCGACTGCACGTCAGTGCGTGCTCGACGCTGCTGCTACCTGCAACCAGTTCTCCGTCACCAACCGTTGGTTGGGCGGTATGCTCACGAACTTCCAGACTGTCCGCAAGTCCATCAAGAAGATTGACAAGATCGACACCATGGAACAGGACGGCACCTTCCAGGCTCTCTCCAAGAAGGAAGTCCTCGACAAGACTCGTGAACGCGCCAAGCTCCTCGACGTGTTCGGTGGTATCCGCGAAATGGTGAACCTCCCGGGCCTTCTCGTCGTGACCGACCTCGCTCACGAAAAGATCGCTGTTGCAGAAGCTCGCCGTCTCCACATTCCTATCATCGGCATCTGCGACACGAACGTCGATCCGACCCTCGTGGACTACCCGATTCCGGCAAACGACGACGCTGTGAAGTCCCTCAAGCTCATTGTGGACTACATCGCTGCTAACGTCAAGCCGCGCGTCGCTGCTGACAAGAAGGAATCCAAGGAAGAAGTGAAGAAGTTCGACAACGGCGAGGACAAGTAATATGCAGATTACCGCATCCCTCGTTAACGAACTCCGCCAGAAGACTGGCGTCGGCATGATGCAGTGCAAGAAGGCACTCGTCGAAACTGACGGTGACATGGACAAGGCCGTTGAACTCCTCCGCAAGCACGGTGCTGCTGTCGCTGCAAAGCGCGCAGACAAGGCTGCTAAGGAAGGCCGCGTTTACCTTATCGAAACTGCTGACAAGGCTGCCGCTTTCGAACTCACCTGCGAAACTGAACCGGTTTCCAACAACGACGACTTCGTTGCCCTCGCTGCTATGGCCACCAAGGCTGTTGAAACGCAGGATATCGCTTCCGTCGAAGATCTCAAGAACGCTGTCGTCGATGGCGTCAAGATCAATGACCGCCTCCAGGACGTCCTCGTGAAGATTCAGGAAAACATTGACTTCCGCAAGTTCGCAGAAATCAAGAAGGTCCCGAACTCCGTGTTTGGCGTTTACAGCCACATGAAGGGCAAGATCGGTGTTATCACTGAACTCGCTTTCGAAGGCTCTGCTGACGAAGCTGCTCTCAAGCAGGCTGCTAAGGACATCGCTATGCAGGCCGCTGCATTCGCTCCGGTTGCATTGAACGATGCTGCAGTTCCGGCTGAAACGATCGAAAAGGAAAAGGAAATTGCCAAGGCTCAGATCGAAGCTTCTGGCAAGCAGACCAAGCCTGAATTCATGCAGCGCCAGATTGATGGCCGCGTGGCTAAGGTCCTTAAGGAAATCGTTCTCGAAGACCAGGAATTCTTCATGTCTGAAAAGAACCCGAAGAAGCTCTCTGTCAAGGACTACCTCCAGGAAGTCGTTGCAAAGCAGCTCGGCCTTACCAGCTTGAAGGTCGTGAACTTCATCCGCTTCGAACGCGGTAACTAAGTTCGCCTGCTGTCATCCTGGAGCCTCGACAGAGGCGATAGGATCCAGATCGAAAATTAAATTGGTCGTCCCTCGCGGGGCGGCCAGTTTTTTTATTGAACTTCAGCGTCGTCCTGAGCGTAGCGAAGAATCCAGTGAAGTTTTAAATAAACTATATTTTGTGAAACAGGAGAAGTTTATGCTGAAAAAGTTCTTGTCTTTCTCGTTAACGGGTTATGTCGCTCTCGCACTTTTTGCTTGTGATGATGATTCTAATTCGTTCCAAGCACCGGAACAAGACCCGCCGCAAGTCGGCACGGAAAGTTCTTCTTCTGAAGCCACTGAAATAAGTTCCTCTTCACAAAATTCGGCTGCAAGTTCTTCATCGCAAGATGTGGCAGAAAGCTCTTCTTCTGAAGAATCTGTATTGCAAAGCTCTGTATCCGAAACGCTTCCCTTTGACACGACGGGAATCAGACCTCAGCTTATAAAATATACGATCGACCCGGATACATTCTCGAATGAAACCAGAGAAAAAGCAGGTCAGTTCCTTGGACATTACATCACGACCGATGAAATAGTTAATCCGTACTGCATGGTCATGCATGTTTATGAAAACGGCAAAATCGTTACAGATTATATGGGCGTTCGTGATGTTTCGAATTGCGTACTTGTCGTTCGAGAGGATTCGCTTATGTTCTCGAATATCCGGAATTGCAGAAATGTCCCAATTTGGGGATCGTGCCAAAATGCGGAAGCATACTCGCGAAAAATTAAGGTCGGAGATGATGAATACTACTTTGGCGTATCTCAAAAGCAGTTGCAGCTAA
>CACXUA010000121.1 GCA_902770725.1 uncultured Bacteroidales bacterium
TTCACTTTGGAAGCGCATCAGCACAGGCTATGAGAGCATCGAAGAGAAGAGTCGCCGAGTTACTGCGCTTCGTCTGCATATTCAACATCTGGAAGAAGGCGTTCACGAACTGGAAGAAGAGGCAGGAAAAGCACAAAGGCTTTGCAAGGAAAAGGAATACACCTATCTGCTGAGCAAAGGTCAGGACATCATTCAACTGCGAGCTGACCTTAAAGAAGGCGTCAGCTGCTCTGTTTGTGGCGCGACACATCACCCCTATCACAGCGATACAATACTCGACCAAAGCAAACTCATCGGCGAGATGAAAACCGACTACGAGATGCTCGCCTCGGAAGCAAATGCCAAGACTCAGCAACTCTCGGAGATGCAAGCTGAATTGGCAACGGCACAAGGCCAGCTTAGTGCTGAAGAGGAAGCGCTCAACACCATTCGAATCCGACAGAACGAAGACGTACTTGAATGGAAACTCTACTCACAGCTCGACCCCACCTTCGTCGAATGCTCTGAAAGCACGAACCTCGACGCACGAACAGCCTTGCTCCGTCAATTCATCGAGAATGTCAGCAGAGATGCTGAACTAGCAGAGAAAGAACTTGAGACCTTTACCTTCCACCAAAGCAGCATCGCCAAGATAAGTGAGGAACTGCAGAAACTCGAACAGAAGAAAAGTGAAGTGAATGTTCGTTTGAGTGAACTCAATACTGGCCTGCAAGTGCTCAGCCGCGAGGTAGAACAAATAGGTCAACGCCTCGAAAGCATCAACAAGCAGTTCACTCGTCTCTATGAGAACATGATGCAAACGGTTACCATCAAGGACTGGTATTCCATTTGGCAGAAGAATCCTGAGCAACTTTACGAGCAAATACAAAAGCTCATCACAGATTGGTTCGCCACAGAAGAAGATATTGCCGAGAAGCAAGCCAGCCTTGATGTAGAGAATGCCAACCTCGAGGGAATGAAATCTTTATTGCAATCGCTCAACCGAACCCTGTCTGTCACCCAAAAGCGTGCAGAAGACCTGGAAGGACGAAAGGCAGAGAACATCAAGGCTTACCAGCAAATGATTCCTGATATGAATGCCAAGAGCCTTCACCAGAAACGCCTTCAGAATCTAAGAGACGCTCAAGAACGTTTCGAGGAAGAGCGGAAACTGTCGGACAGCATTCGTCACGATAACGATATGATGCAAGGTCGTCACGACTATTATCTGGAACATATTGCAAGGTTGGAAGGCGAACAGAAGGAACTTGGAGAGAGACTCGACCTTTGGATGCATGCTTTCAACCTGCAACATCCGCCTGTTCAGTTGAGCGAACTCGACGATGTCTTTGCCGACGGAAAGGATTGGAGCAAGATTCGAAGCAGCCTAAAGCAGATAAACAGAGACATGCTCTTGTGTCAGGCAAAGGTCGAAGACCTGAACAGTCGCCTCATAGCACTCGATACAGAAGACGGACGTTGCAGCACGCAGTCGCCTGACATTCAGGAAAGTATTGCAGCAAAGCAACAGACATTGACCAAGCAACGCAGCGAAACGATGATGCTTATTGCCCGACTCTCCGTTCAACTTGAAGACCACGAACGTGCCCTCTCTGCCGAACGCAACTCTGCCGAGATGTCTGCAAGAAGTCATCCCGAAATAAACCTCGCATAAATCTTAAATAAGCATAAACTCTAAACATTAATCTCTCTACTTTCAACTTTTTTCCGTACCTTTGCAACCGATTAAACTCATAACTCTTAATTCTTAACTCTTAACTAAATATGAAACGTACTCTCACACTCGTCGTTGCTGCTGCCTTTGCTATTGGCAGTCAGGCACAGGCAATCTACAAAGCAACTAAGTATCATGCTCCCATCAAGGTGGAGAAGAAATGGAAAGGATACAATCCCGGTGATGTTGAATTTCACGACGAAGCTCCTTTCTCGGAAGGCTCCAAGATTTACCACAACATCATCCCTAATCCTGCTCCTTACATTCAGGAGAATGCCTTGCGTGTTCTGCAGACCCTTTATTGGGGACCGAAAGACCCGAATGTGCCTCGCCTGAAGCGCATCGTTTATACCATTAAAGACTATAATGGCATCAGCGAGAAGTACGGAAGCGGTGATTATATTGGTATCCGTTACAGCACGAATTGGATTGAGCGTTGCTTCGCTGGAAACGATACTTTGCGTCTCGACTATGAGACTCGCGGCGTCCTCTATCACGAGTTGACTCACGCTTATCAGCTTTCTCCTGAAGGTTGCGGCGAGTACGACAACAAGAGTGAGTACTGGCTCTTTATCGAAGGTCTTGCCGACGCAGTTCGTGTGGCTTGTGGTTGCTTCGATCAGGACTTCAGCAGCAAGGATCGCACGCGTGGCGACTCTTGGCGTAAGGGTTATCGTGTGACGGGTTATTTCCTTTACTGGTTGCAGCTCAACAAGGACAAGGACTTCATCCGCAAGTTCAATCGTAGTGCCGTAGAACTCAAGCCTTGGTCTTGGGACAAAGCCATGAAGCACATTCTTGGCGACAAGCCCGAGAATACGACCGATGCTCTTTGGGATGAATATCAGAAAGCTATTGGCGACAAATGACAAGTGCTCTCGTAGTTCTTTCTGGCGGACAAGACTCCACAACTTGCCTCTATTGGGCTCTCAAGCATTTCGACAAAGTGCGAGCCCTCAGTTTCCGCTATGGGCAGAGGCACATAGTAGAGGTGGAGATTGCCAAACAATTGTGCGATGAGGCTGGTGTTCCTTGGGAATGTATGGACATCTCCTTTGTCA
>CACXUA010000122.1 GCA_902770725.1 uncultured Bacteroidales bacterium
TGAGGATGCCGAGCTGCTTCATGACTGGTCCCACGCAAGCGGGCACCATGCCCAGGTCCTCGCCACAAACCAGCATGTTGCTGGCCTCGATGAGTGCCGGAAGCTTCTTCATGGCTTGAGAAGCCCAGAAATCATTGTGTCTGCGGAAGAAGAAGTCTTCGTACAAGCGTATGAATGCGTCCTGCTCATACTTGGGAAGTGAGCGCCAGACGCTCTCTCCGATGACTCCGATGCGCGGATGATAAAGCTCTGGCTGCTTGGCATCCGGCACGAAAAGCTCAGGCTCGAAGTGCATTCCGTAGGACTCTATCTCGCCAATACTCATGGGAAGTGCAGGCGAGAACTGTCCCAAGAGAGCCGTTTCGCTGTTCTTCGGAATCTGCCAAATGCGGAAGAAACCGAGGATGTGGTCAATCCTGTAGGCGCTGAAATACTGCGACATACCGCCCAGACGCTGCTTCCACCACAGATAACCGTCAGCCGCCATGCGCTCCCAATCGTAGGTCGGGAAGCCCCAATTCTGCCCTGTTCGTGAGAAATCATCTGGCGGAGCACCAGCCGACATGTCCATGTGGAAGAGATGTGGCTCGTGCCAAGCCTCGACGCTACAAGGACTGATGCCAATCGGCAAGTCCCCCTTCAGGAAAACTCGGCGGCTACGAGCGTACTCTGCGGCTTCCGAAAGCTGCGAATGCAAGAGGTATTGTACGAAAGCATAGTAACCAATTTCTGCGGAATGGCTGTCTGCGTACTTCGTTACGGCACTTCGATTGTAACTGGAAAGCCTCTTCCATTTCGAGAACTGAGGTGTTCCGTAGGTATCCCTCAAATGGCAGAAGACACTATAAGGCAGCAGCCATTCGGCATTTTGCTCATTGAACATTGAACATTGATCATTGAACATTGGAGACTGGCGCTCTTCTTCATAGAGGAGATGCAAGTATTCCTCCTTCATCTTGATGACCTCAACATAGTCGAGAGCCGCAAGTGCATTCAGTTTTTGCCAGCGTTTCTGGAACGACGCGAGCTTGTCCTTGTCCTGCAGAGGCAGGCTTCGCAGGTCAATATAAATAGGGTGAAGAGCATGAACGCTGATGGCATTGTAGGGATAACTGTCGGTAGATGAGCGGTCCTGAGTCGTGTCGTAGATAGGAAGGAGCTGGATGGCATGCATTCCTGCCGAGGCAGCCCAATCAGTCATCTGCTTGAGGTCGCCAAAGTCCCCTACCCCCTGACTGCCTTCCGACCTGAGAGAAAAGAGAGGAACCACCAGTCCGGCAGTCTTCCAATGCGGCATATCGAGGCGTATCTCCCCATCGGAAAGGGCTACGACTGATTGACCATTGACCATTGACCATTGACCATTCGACGGACTTTGCCTGTTGGGACCTTCCTCCCAAAGCACCGAATAGTCCTTCCCTACCTTTATATATTTATATTGGAACGGCAATCGCAAGCCGTCGCCACTGATGGAAAGAAGCCACTCGCCATTGCTGGACGGAATCATCGGCAAGGCTCGCTCCACATCCCAGTTGCCCAAAGCAGGCTGGTCGCCAATAAGCGCAACCCTATCTCCTTGCTCAAGTCCCGGAGCTTGAATGCGGAAAAGGAACGTCTTGGGGAAGAGCGCTACCGAAGCAAACGGCAGTTTGTCGAGTCCATTGGCAACCTTGAAGGCATCCGTGTAACAGAAAGACGCTTCGGGAACATCGCGCCAATGGTCGAGGAAGAAGTATGTGCGGGCATCGTCGGCAGGGAAAAGTCGCGGCACCACATCCCATTCTCGGCGAAGAATCCCTTCTCCAGTATCACTTTGGACGTTCGAATCTGTTATAATATATGTGTAGCGGAACCTTCTGCTCCTTGCTTTCAACATGCACAAGCCCTTCCAAATCAGGCCATCTTCCGTTTCGAGAGGGATGCGTTGCCAGTGCGTCTTGCCCTCCGAAGAAAGGAAGCAAAGTTCGACCTGCACGTTCTGTCCCCACTCGGTCCTGTATTCTATTGAGAAATTAAGCGTCATAAGCCCTAAATGTGTCGTTTTCCATAACAAAATTAGGAAGAAATAAAGAAAATGGCAAGCTAAGCGAAAGAAAAATGTTAAAATGCTTGCATATTACGACAAGAATGCCTAAATTTGCCATACAATTGAAGTCCGAAATGGTCTTACAGCGGTTAAGACGCGACATCATACGGGCGTACTGGTTAGATCGGGATACTCATCAATTTACATTTTATTACCGAGAACTGTTTCGTATGCTAATGGCGGGCCATCCCACATGTGGTTAGATGGATTACAAAGGCAGCGAACCCTCAAAACCTGTTTTTCGGAGTTTCATCACATCACCAGTGCGCCCTTTTATTTTCCTTGCAAAACACGCTCAACATCGTCAACCTCGTCGGTCAGGCAGAGGATGAGATTCTTGTATCTTCCCGTATCAACAAGGTGCATTATCAATGGCCAAACGGGTACTTCTTCTGTCCAAAACTTCTTGCCCATAAAGATCATCGGGGAAGCATAACCAAAGGTGAGATAATGGTTCTGCACGG
>CACXUA010000123.1 GCA_902770725.1 uncultured Bacteroidales bacterium
CATCGGCAACCCTGACCTTCGATACGCCATCCGCACCGACGCGGTCCTGGACGGCAACCTGTATTCGATGAACAAGCGTATGCACAACCGCCTCGACCTCAGTTATGGCTTCACACACAACGCGATAGGTATAGGCCAGATCTACGACCGCGCGACTGGCCGACGCACGTTCTGTCCGACGAATGTCAACGGCAACTGGGACGCTTCGGCCAAGCACACCATCAACTACAGCTTTGGTGACGGCAAGAAGCACAGTGCCAGCATGGTCACGCAATTCAGCTATAGGAATAGTGTGGACCTGATGAGTGACAACGGACAACAGACAACAGACTACGGTCAATTGCCCATAAACAAGTCTGTTGTCCGCTCCGCTACCCTTTCCTTCTCGCCAAAACTGAGTCTCTCGCTTGGCAAACACACCCTCGGCTTCTCGTCGGATGTGGCGTGGAACCGTTACACGAGCGACCGCTCGACGTTCCAGAACATCAACGCCTGGCAGTACCGCATCGGCGCGGACGCTATCGTACATCTTCCCTGGAAGTTCGACCTTATCACCGACCTAACGCTTTATGGCCGAACGGGTTATGCCGACGCGAGCCTCAACACAGCCGACGTCGTCTGGAACGCCCGCCTGGCTCGTGCGCTCTTCAAGGGCAAGTGGGTCGTGATGCTTGACGGCTTCGACATCCTCGGGCAGTTGAGTAACGTCACGCGCACCATCAACGCACAAGGCCGCACAGAGACCTACACCAATGTTCTGCCACGATACGGCCTCTTGCACGTCATCTATAAGTTCCAGAAGACACCCAAGAAGAGGGACTGAAACAGGTCGCGTCGCCTGACTTCACCAGTAAAGTTCGTTGCAGCGTCGCGACAATTCAATTGCATCATCGCGACCGTGCAATTGAATTGTCGCGACCGTGCAATCAACTTGGCCTGTCGAGTAGGGTAGCGTTCAAGGCTTAATTTCGTCACTCAGCAGCAAAAAATGGCTGGCGATGCATGCCTAATTCAAAACTATTCGCTATCTTTGTCACGGATTTACCACATCAAAACAGCTTTCTCATGAAGAAGATTCTTACTTGCCTGCTGGCCACGTTGGGCTTCACGGCAGCCTGCGCTCAGCAGAATTACGAGGTTGACGAGTTCCAGACGAAGGGCGGAAAGACCGTCAGGATGCATGCCCTGATGCATGCCAGCATTCGTATCGAGTTCGACGGGAAGGAGATAGAAATCGATCCGGTCAGCAAGCTTCGCGACCGAACCGTAGATTATGGCGCTTTCCCAAAGGCTGACTTCATTTTCGTGACGCACGAACACGGCGACCACTACGATGAGCAGGCGCTCAAACTCCTCTCCGGGAAGAAGACTCAGGTTATCCTGAACGGGCGTTGTGCCGAGATGTACGGACAGGGAAAGGCCATGAAGAACGGCGACAAGATGCAGATTTCCAAGCAGTTCAGCGTGGAGGCTGTGCCCGCTTACAACACGACGGAAGGGCGCGAGAAGTTCCATCCGAAGGGTCGCGACAATGGTTATATCCTCACCCTCGACGGCCTGCGAATCTACATCGCTGGCGACACGGAGGACATTCCCGAGATGCAAGGCATCAAGGACATCGACATCGCTTTCCTGCCTTGCAACCAACCCTACACGATGACAACGGAGCAAGTGGTCAAGGCCGCTAAAATCATCAAGCCGAAGGTGCTCTTCCCCTACCACTACGGGCAGACAGACGTCTCGAATCTCCCTGCAGAACTGAAGTCCGAGGGCATCGACGTCAGAATCCGCCACTACGAGTGAGTCAGGCTGAAACACGCTTCATTGCCAAACACTCGCAGATGAAACACAGGAGCAATCTCGCTTAGATTCCTTAATAATCCTTAAAAGTTCACTCTCCACGTTATATAAAAAGGTTCATGAAGGGTATTATAAGTGAAAGGTACAAGAGAACTTCACTTAAACAAAACACGTAACATGAAAAAGGTTTCTTTTATGACATTGCTCGCAGCCCTTTGTTTGGCAGGTTGCGTAGGAACAGAGACAAGGACATCGACCGAGATAAAGGTTGTGGGAGAATTGGGCGAACCCAAGCCCATCTACCTCAACACTTTCGGCAAGCTAAGTCCTATTCAGCAAGCACAAAGTGTCGAAGACAGTATCATCACATTTGTACTTGATACGACAGAGGCATTTGTGGTCGTGATTGACCGCTGCATCGACAAAAGCAGCCCCTTGGTTTGTTCCGTTATTGCCGACGGTACGCCTATCGAGGTAACCATAAAGGATGGCGTAGGCGAAATAACAAAAGGCTCCGAGCAGAACATGAAACTGGCCGAGGCTCGCAGCAAGATGAGAGACCTGGAAAGCAAGAAAGACGACCTCAGGAAGGAGTACAGGGCTTTGCGCGAAAAGTATGGCGAGGAGATTCCCGAAGTGGCGGAAGCCAACTTGGACAAGCGTTGGGATGAAATCGATGCAGAAATAATGGCTACAAAGAAGCAAGTCATACTAGATAATGCAGACAAGCGT
>CACXUA010000124.1 GCA_902770725.1 uncultured Bacteroidales bacterium
CCCCCAAGCGGATGTATGCAAACTTCCCTGCCGGCATTCACACCATGTATATCGGTGAGGTTGTAAATGCCTGGAAGAAATAAGTGAAAGGATGGCTTTCTCTACGGGCGGCAATGCCTGTTGTCCGATACTGGCCTTTGTGCCAGCGCAAACCACCAGTCATGATAGAACGTGTTCTATAGTTCTGTCAACAGGTTCCTCCCGAGGCCTATTGGCAGCAGCATCCAATTTCGCACGAAGCGTGCTTGGGTCAATTCAAGCGCTTGCGTGAACAGCGTATTGCAAGGGAGTCCAAATCGCAAGACTAAAAGACTGGGCAATCTCTAACGATTGTTGATTAGTAAAGAAAGAACAAATAGAAGAGACTTTCAAATAAAACCCACAGCATCCATGCGGACACTGTGGGCTTTTATTATCTTCCGACGATTCGGAGAAGTGGATGGCAGCTGTCACCTCTTAATAATGTGATATGCAATTTGCACATTTGCAATCTAAGGTAACTCTCAGGCCAGTTTACAGTACTTACCTTTGTCTTCCCCTGAGCGGATCTTCTTAATCAGACCGTCATCCTGCAGACGCTTCAAGCGACTGTTGATGGAATTTTTGTTTCCGCCATAACCATACTCACGATCCACGTCTACGCTCCCGAAGACAGTAGGGAGGCGACGAAAGGCAAGGAGCGTCTTCTGCTGATGGCGCACGTTGGAGGCCTGCTCTGTGGCAAGGTCGTCATAATACTTCTCACCGATAGCCTTCAGATAGTGCTCTTGGAAGGCGTGCTGGGCAGAGGTAATGAGCAGGGCCAGCTTCACGTCGGTCTTATCGATCTTGAAGTCAGGGCCGCACTTATAACGCTCACCGTCCTTCACCATCTGATCCCAGTGACGGGAGATGATGAATGGTAGTGCATTATAGGCACCCACCCAGCAACAACGCTTCAGGATATCCTCGGCCGCCTTCGAATCATCCTCCTTGGCGTCTTCCATGCGACGTGCCGTCCACTCGTAGAGGGCATCGCTGATTTCCTTGCAGGGAATCTCGCCCATGGTGGCATCGAGTTTATAGGCCCACTCACTCAGTTCGGCATCGCGCTGGGAGTCTTTTTCGTCATAGTCATGCTTTTCCTTCATCTCGTAGTTGGTGTCACCCATGGGTACGATTGTGATACGGAACAGCAGACCGTTTACGTAGTAAGCCTCGGTCAGGAGTTTTCTCATCGCATCGTCGGTTCCTGTGTAAACACAGTTGAAATGTACGTTGTACTCACCGACCTGTGAGCTGCTGGTCTTGAGGAAGGTGCCTTGCGGCTCGTTCGAAAATCCACGCAGCCAGAGGGTCATAATCTGCTCCATGTGCGATTTCTTCATCTGACGCAACTGGTCGTCAAGTTCGCTGTTAAAGAGAAATACGTGGGTGCTGATCTCGTCGTTCTCAACCATCTCCTTGGCGTTGAACTCGGCTTCGCGGATGGCAGCAGCGGACGACTCAGGGGGCAGGCAGCGGAAACTGCCCTTGGGGCGAGGTGTCTTGTTTTTCTCGCCACCCGACTTCTGTTCGCGTTCCTCATTCCACTGGTTCAAGGCCGCTATCTGAGCAGCGTCGGCTGCCTTGATGGGTGCCATCATCGCTTCATAAAGATCTACGCCCAAGTGCTTGCCAGAGCCACTACGGCCGATAAGCATCAAGATGCAGTTCATGCGGCATTTACGTCCTGGCGATGCCCAGAATTTGAAGTACATTCTTGTGCAGAGTGTCATCGCATAGGCACCGCCAAGGAAGAGCGCAGCAATATAGTGCTTGCGCTTCAGACGATGGCACAGCAGCTTCAGCAGCGGGAAGTAGGGGAACAGCTTCTCAATCTCATACCCGATGCGGTTGAGGGTATGTAGCATATCCTCCTGCATGGCGATGGTCTGTCCTAACGACCTGGCACGCTGCTCACGCACCAGAACACTGTACTTGCGGCCACACACCTGCTCGATGGCGCGACGTATCTCCTTCGACGGCTGAGGATCGTTGAAGTTCTCACTCTCGCGCTTATGCAGCAGTTTGCGCCCTGCCTCCACGATACGGTCTATTTCTGCCATGCCGCGCTCTGTGATGATATCCTGCACCCATGGAATCTTCAACAGGGCTTGGCGGGCAAGATCATGATTACCGTCGAAAAGCACCAGTAAATCGTAATACAGTTTAAGGGCTGCACGATGGCGCACGTTTGGGCCATTCGGATACATCGTGTTGACAAGATCGGCAATAGCACATCCGAACACCTTCAGGTCATCGGATTCATACGGCTTCACCTGCTCGGCAAGCAGCTTGGCGTCCTCGGTAATACTGTCCTCGACAGCTTTAGGGGTTAATGACTGGTCACTCTCATCCGCCGTGTTGCCAGGCAACTGGTGGTCGGGGTTAGTGGCACTACTTTTACTCTCACGATACGAGTCGCCGAACTCGCGGTCGAACTCGTTTAATAAATAATCTT
>CACXUA010000125.1 GCA_902770725.1 uncultured Bacteroidales bacterium
TCATAACGGGTGTGGGACAAGCTGACTTCAGCGGTTATCCTGATTGCCGAGATGGTTTCATCAAGAGCCTGAACACGACGCTCAACCTTGCGATGGACGAGCAGTTCCGCCTGCACACACCCCTGATGTGGCTCGACAAGCAGCAAACTTGGGCACTTGCCGACGAACTTGGTGTGCTCGACACGATTCGTTATCGCACGCTTACCTGTTATAACGGCATTGTAGGCGACGGCTGCGGACATTGTCCTTCATGCAAGCTTCGTCGCGAAGGCCTCAAAAAATACTTGGAAAGTAAAGTCTGATAATATGGAAAACAGAGAAAAGGAAGGCTTAAAAGCCCTTGGCAAGAAAACAGAATATAAGCAGGACTATGCGCCTGAGGTCTTGGAGGCATTCGAGAATAAACATCCCGAGAACGACTATTGGGTGCGTTTCAACTGCCCTGAGTTCACGGCTTTATGCCCCATCACAGGCCAGCCCGACTTTGCAGAGATAAGGATAAGTTACCTACCCGACAAGCGAATGGTGGAGAGCAAGAGCCTCAAGCTTTACCTCTTCTCATTCCGCAATCACGGCAGCTTTCACGAGGACTGCGTCAACATCATCATGAAGGACCTCATCCGCTTGATGGAACCCAAGTACATCGAAGTGACAGGCATCTTCGTTCCCCGTGGCGGCATCAGCATCTATCCCTTTGCCAACTACGGAAAGCCCGGCACAAAGTACGAGGAGATGGCGCAGTATCGCCTTCTTCATCACGACCTCTAAAACACGTTCCCGCAAAATAAAAGCCCTCTGAATTTTCAGGGGGCTTTATTGTTTGTAATATGTCCGAACGTTAATCGAGCATCTCCTTGAAGTGCTGCGTAATCTGGCGGAAAAGGTGATTGCGCGTGTTGCCTCCGTAGATGCTGTGATTGCGATTGGTGTACGTCAGTTCGCGGAAGTCTTTATCTGCCTGAACGAGTGCTTCCGTGTATTCTGCGGCATTACGGAAATGGACATTATCATCCGCTAAACCGTGAATGAGAAGCAGTTTGCCGCTCAGTTTTGATGCTCTACTGATGGGACAAACATCATATCCATTGCCGTTCTCGTTAGGCGTACGCATGAAGCGCTCCGTATAAACGCTGTCGTAATAGCGCCAACTCGTGGGAGCCGCAACTGCCACACCACAAGCAAAGACGGGACGACCTTCGCTCATGCTCATCAAGGTGTTGAAACCTCCGTAGCTCCAGCCCCAAATGGCAATCTTGTCCTTATCAACATAACTCTGCTGACCAAGCCAAATGGCAGCCTCAACCTGGTCGTGACTCTCAAGTTGACCCAACTTGAGGTAAGTGCATTGCTCGAAGTCGCGACCACGTCCGCCCGTTCCTCTTCCATCCACACAAACGCTGATGAAACCTTCTTGTGCAAGGTATTGTTCATAAAGGCAGCCTCCCATATTGCCTGCGCTCCAACTGTCCACAACTTGCTGAGAACCAGGACCTGAGTATTGATGCATCACGACGGGATACTTCTTGTTAGGATTGAAATCTGCAGGCAAAACCATAAAACCGTTTAATTGGATTCCATCGCCGGTCGTGAACGTGAAGAACTTGCGCTCGCCAAGTTTCAAGCCTGCAAGTTTTTGACGAAGAGCTGCGTTGTCTTCGAGCGTATTGAGCGTCTTGCCCGAAGCATCGCAAAGTGTTGTAACGGAAGGCGTGTTGAGGTCGCTCCAGGTATTCATGTAGTAACGCAAACCGGTTGAGAAGATGGCGCTGTTCCAACCCGTAGAAGAGGTGCTGAGTCGCGTCACTTTTCCTTTCGAATCACTCTTATAGACACTCTGCCGGAGAGGACTTTCCTGATTGCTTGCAAAGTAGGTACTACCCGTCTTGGCGTCGTAGCCGTAGAGTGCCTTTACCTCATACGAACCGCTCGTCAGTTGTCTTCTGAGTGTTCCATTTAAGTCATAGAGATAGAGATGTTTATAGCCACTACGTTCACTCAAAAGTACAAAGCCTGAAGGAATGACTTTGAAGGCCTTCAAGGTCTCTTCTGGCACATAACATTCAGCCTGTTCGCGAACAATGACTCGGCATTCCGTGCTTCTCGGATTAGCCAAATAAATGTCGAGGCAATCCTGATGTCGATTGAGGGTAAGGATGAGCAATTTCTCCGGGTCGTCGGTAAAGAAGATGCGAGGCACATATCCATCCGAAGGGATGGGGAGTTGCATCTTGCGAATGGCGCGACTCTTGATGTCGAAACTATGAACGCTTACGACACTATTCTTGGCTCCGGCAATAGGATATTTGTAGTCGTAGGAACCCGGGTACTGCGCGTAATCCTTCTTTTCGGGATTCATTCCTTTGTACCAAGGGAAGCT
>CACXUA010000126.1 GCA_902770725.1 uncultured Bacteroidales bacterium
CTTGTATTTGTTGCCTTTTGCAATCTCCGTTGCATTTGTGAAGCGTTGCTTGAATTCTGTCATGCGGTCGAAGTCCTCTACTGGATGGAACCAGCAAACATCGAAGGCTATGTGGAGCATCGGTTCTAGCACTTTGGGCTCGCCAAGCATGTCGGCTGTGATGGTATCTGAGCCATAATGCTTCTGCAGCCAGTCATAGAAGAACTCAGCTGTGTCGTGGAAGATGGTGCCGATGATGTCGGCAGAGATTCCTTCTTCTGGGTCGTCTTCGCGTCGAATGCACAAAACATTATCCAGATAGAATTGCATTGGGCACGCTATATATGCGTTGATGGCAGAAGGACTGAGCATGAGGTGCTCACCGTCTGGCACGTTCTGGTCATAACGATGCCGTAAATGTTCCATCACCTCCTGTGTCTTCTCGACCAGGATGGGTTGTGTCTCCTTTACCTTTGGCTCGCTTCTCAACCAACGCGTCTTGATGGGAATATCCGTCTCGGCAAGCATTTGTCTCAAAAAGCGCGACATTTCGTGCTGATTGCCTTCGTTCGTGCTCTCGTTATATACGCAAGTCAAGTGCTCGCAGCGCTGCACGAGACGGTAGAAGTAGTAGGCATAGACGGCGATGCGATGCCTTTGTGTCGTCAGGCCGAACGCTTCTCGAAGTGTCTCTGGAATGAACGAGTTGGCATGGGCGCTGCGTGGCAAATTGCCTTCCTCAACGGAGAGCAAAAGCATGCTCTCGAAGTCCAGGCAACGTGTCTCGAGCATCCCCATCATCTGAAGGCCTCTATCGGGTTCGCTATGAAACGGAATTTTGGTGCTCGTCATCATCTGTCGCAGCAAACGACGAAGGGTGAGAAGATTCGGGATAAGGGAATAGGGATTGACAATTAAGTCCTTCAACAGGCATAGCATCCTGTCGATACGGAAGACGGTCTCGCTATAGAGTTGTTCGAAGAGGTTCGGCTCCTCAATCTGTGCATAGTGAAGAGCAATCTGCCGCAGGAGTTTGAGTAGATAGTCGAGCAGTTCTTTTGTACCGCTGCCGTGGTATTCAAAGCAATCCTCTTCGTTAAGTAGCTCAAAGAGCGGCTGCCTTCGCAATGTCTGTACGAAAGGATAGCGGAAATGTTTGCGGTCTTTATCGTAGCCCTCTGTCTGCAACTTCAGCAAAGCCATGATGATGCCGTAAATCGGTGTATCGGCAATAGGGAAGCCCATCGTGACGTTCACTTCGTTTGCAGACTCGGGAATGGTGTGAAGAACGGGTTGCATCAGGGCTTCGTTGCAAAGGATAACGGCATCTCCATTCCAGGTGTTGACATATCTGGCTGCTGCATTATCTGTTGAGCAGGCGATGAATGTCACATCGCGAAGGTGGCTGAAGTTGTCGAAAGGCTCAGGCTCGCTAATGGCGTTGGGGAAGTTGCGAAGGTTCTTCTTCATGAAGTAGCCTGCCTCGTAGTCTTTCTCCTTGTCGCAGTAGAAGATGTCGTAGTCCCAATAGAATCGCGCCTTGCCCTCTCGTTGGATGAGGTTCAGCATCGCTTCCTCTACATTGTTCAAGACGTTGAAGCCTGCAAAGACGACGGCCCGCTTGCCTTCAAGAAGCTTTTGGACAAGGTTGTCGTCGGCTTGCATCTGCTCTGTGACATATCGGTAGAGTGCGCCTTCCCAAAGCTTGCCTTCAGCAAGAAGGCGTTCGTGGAGCTTTGTGTAAATCTCGAACATATGGCTCCAGGTGTGCAGGAATTTCTCTTGTAGCAGTGTGCTCTTCTCTAAGGAGAAACGGCCGAAGAAATGTTCCAAGGCTTTGCGTTGTTTCTCTTCAAGATAGTCGATGTTCTTGAGGCGTTCTTGGTCGGCAATGTTGGTGAAGATGGCTTCTGCGTTTGCCAAGTGTTTGTCGATATCGTCGAAGTCTGCCATCAGCACTTCGCCCCAACTCCAAAACTCGTCGAGCGTTTCGGTATAGTCTGCTCCGAGCACTTCCTGCATAACACCATAAAGCTGGAAGATGCATTCTATGGGATCTGCCACTTGAATAGGTGTGAGCGATTGGAAAAGGTCGCCCATCATGCAGTAATGTGGCGCCCATACGGGTTTGTTGCTCTGCAGGGCAAACTCACGACTGAGGAACATGCCAGCACGTTTTCCGGGAAAGACAACTGTCACATCGCGCATATCGTTCGTGAAGTGCGCAAGCATATCGGCTGCTATGATGTTGAGGAAACTT
>CACXUA010000127.1 GCA_902770725.1 uncultured Bacteroidales bacterium
AAGGGCGAAATGAGCGAACCTTTCCTCATGCCTTTCGGCTATGACATTGTCAAGCTGCTGGACAAGAAAGACCTCGAGTCCTACGAAGAGCTGCACGACAAGATACAGCAATACCTCGAGGGGCAAGGCCTAGAGAACCAGCTTGCCCAACAGTTCCTCGACTCCATTGCAGGACAAAGCCAGAAGACCGTAGAACAGATTCTCGACGAAAAGACAGCAGAGTTCTGTGCCAAGGACAATGATCTGAAGTATCTCGTGCAGGAATACCACGACGGCCTGCTCCTCTTCGAAGAGTGCAACAGCAAGGTATGGGAGCCTGCAGCCAAGGATACCCTTGCCCTGACCAATTACTTCAAGAAGAACAAGAAACAGTATGCTTGGGACGAGCCCCATTATAGCGGAATGGTCTATTACTGCAAGAACGAAGCCGACATCAAGGCTGTCCAGAAGCTTGTCAAGAAACTGCCGCAAGACAAGTGGATGAACACCATACGCGAGACCTTCAACAAGGACAGCGTCATGGTTCGCGTGGAGCGTCGTGTCTTCAAGAAGGGCGACAATGTCAATATCGACAAGATGGCCTTCAAGGTAAAGGATGCCGAGCTGAAACCTGTCAAGAACTTCCCCTATGTCGGCGTCTTCGGCAAGGTCCTCAAGAAAGGCCCTGCTGAGTGGACAGACGTAAGCAATCAGGTGGTCAGCGACTACCAGCGCCTCAAGGAGGATGAGTTCGTGGCAGAACTGCGCAAGCGCTACACGGTGGAGATAGACAAGGCAGCCCTCGCAACGGTAAACAACCACTAATCCTCCCACCTTCTCATTGTTCCCATAACTCCCATAAGTTCCCATGAGAAAATACACGCTCTGTCTCTTTGCAGCGCTCTTCAGCCTGTTCTCTATGGCACAGAAGAATGTCATAGACGAGGTGGTGTGGGTTGTAGGCGATGAAGCCATACTGCGCTCCGATGTCGAGAAACGCCGCTTGGAATACGGCTCGCAGTTGAAGGGCAATCCCTATTGCGTCATCCCCGAACAGCTCGCCATACAGAAGCTTTTCCTCCATCAGGCGGTTATCGACAGCGTTGATGTCAGCGATGCGGATGTCAACCAATATGTCGAAGAGAAGCTCAACGAGAGAATCCTGCTGGCAGGCTCCAAGGAAAAGCTCGAAGAGTACATGAAGATGCCAATGGTGCAGATACGCGAAGAGATGCACGAAATGGTCAAGAACGAAATGGTTGTGATGCGTATGCGTGAGCAGCTCATGTCAGATATCAAGGTGACGCCAGCAGAAGTTCGTCGCTTCTTCAAGGATATGCCAGAAGACAGTTTGCCGCTCATCCCAACTCAGGTCGAGGTGCAGATTCTCGTGCTTCAGCCGCGTATTCCCCAGACAGAGATTGATCGCATCAAAGACTTGCTGCGCGACTACACAGAGCGTGTCAATAGTGGCTCGACGTCTTTCTCTACTCTTGCCCGCCTCTATAGCGAAGACCCGGGTTCGGCGCGCCAGGGCGGTGAAATGCCATACATGGGAAAGACAGAGCTCGACCCGGGCTTTGCCAACATTGCATTCAGCCTGACAGATCCCAATAAGGTGAGCAAGATTGCTCAGAGCGAGTTCGGCTACCACATCATTCAGCTCATCGACAAGCGTGGCGATAAGATTAAGTGCCGTCACATCCTTAAGCGGCCCGAAGTGGCACAGGCAGACATCGACAGCGCTCTGGTTGTGCTCGATTCCATAGTAAGTGATATCCGCAACGAGAAGATATCATTCGAGGTTGCCGATACGGTGATGACACGATGCAAGCAGCTGATCAGCGAGCATAAACTTTGGAAGTCAAAGGGGTACTACAAATCGCCCATTCGGGTGCTCGACGCTCCAACCAAGAGCTTTTCCGTACGCTATACTAACTTCGACGATAGCTTCAGTGCCAGCGGCGATATACCCAGCAGCCTTAACAAAGGCATCAATGCCATCGTTGCATACCTAAACAGTCTGCGCGGAGACCGTAAGGCTATAGGTCATTTCGATCGGAAATGGAAAGATGACGACATCCTCAAAAGTAAGGCAGAATGGTCGAACGGAGAGTTCAAATTCATCCCAGGAGAGGAAGGAATAAGCGAGCTCTACCGCTACCTAAGCAAAACTATGGGTGTGGAGTACAACAGAAACAACTGGAATTTCTGTTTAGCAGAGGGTGTAGGCA
>CACXUA010000128.1 GCA_902770725.1 uncultured Bacteroidales bacterium
TGCTTGCGTGATCGCGGTCATCGCAGATGACATAGTCGTTGCGATCAACGAGCTGACTGATGACGCCGCTATTAACTGTGAAGCCAGTTGCAAAGCACAAAGCCTCGTCTTTTCCGACAAATTCAGCCAGTTCTTTTTCGAGCTGAACATGTATGTCGAGGGTTCCGTTAAGGAATCGACTGCCAGCACAACCGCTGCCATATTTCTGCATTGCCGCGCAACCGGCATCGATAACACGCTGGTCTCCTGTAAGACCAGTATATGCATTTGAGCCAAACATCAGCACACGACGGCCTTCCATGATAACCTCTGTGCCCTGCTTGCCTTCAATCTCACGGAAGTAAGGGTAAATTCCCTGCGCCATAAACTCTTGTGGGAGTGTGTATTTGGCACATCTGTCTTGTAATAATCCCATATTTTCTTATATATAATGCTCTATCAAAAGAGCCATAATTTTGTGCAAAGGTACTCCTTTTTCTTGAAATATCGACGTACTTAGCCGAAAAAAAATGCATAGTGTGTCTATTTATATAAATAATGTACGCGATTTGAACAAAATTCATTATCTTTGTGCACGAATTATGGACAAGCAGATAAAGATTTTATTCATAGTGAACCCCATATCGGGTACTTCAGATAAGCGACACATCATCGACCTTATTCCGAAGTATCTCGACAGTTCGCGCTTCCAATGGACCATACGCTACACAGAGCACAAGGGACACGCTGCGCAGTTCGTTGCCGAAGCAATCGAGGCAGGTACGGACGTTGTGGTGGCTGTTGGAGGCGATGGAACTGTCAATGAAGTTGCACGAAGTCTTGTCCACACAAACACCGCTCTGGGCATCATTCCATGCGGAAGTGGCAATGGACTCGCGCGTCACCTCTATATTCCCATGAATCCTGATGGTGCCTTGGAAGTCCTTTCTGACTGTCACATCGAGAGTCTTGACTACGGAATGATAGACGATGTGCCTTTCTTCTGCACTTGTGGTGTCGGATTTGACGCGTTTATCAGCGACAGATTTGCTAAAAGCAATCGTCGCGGACTGCTTACTTACATCGAAAACACCCTGAAGGAAGGACTGAAATATAAGCCCGATACATACGAAATAACAATTGATGGCGAGCGGCAAACCTATAAGGCTTTCCTAATTGCATGTGCCAATGCCAGTCAGTACGGCAACAATGTCTATATCGCCCCCCATGCAAGTATGAGCGATGGACTGATGGATGTGACGCTGATGGAACCTTTCACCGTCCTGGAGGCTCCACAGATTGCCATTCAACTCTTCAACAAGACAATCAACACGAATAGTCGCATCCATTCATTCCGTTGCCAACATCTGCACATCAAACGTTCTGCGCCAGGCGTTATCCACTTCGACGGCGACCCAAAAGACGCAGGTGAAGAGTTGGATGTAAGGCTTATCCCTCAAGGTATCCGCATGGTTGTCAATACGAAAGAGCAGCCATATATGCCTCCCCTACTCCGCACATTCTCGGACTTCTATCATGGTGTGAACGAAGAAATTACGTCATTCAGTTCCGAACTCAAAGCCGACTTCATGGAAGGCAGCCGTCGTATTAATGCCATTAACAAGGAGCTCCTGCGAAAACTAAGGAAGAAACCTTAGTTCTTCCTCAAAACTTTTGTGGATTGCAGCCTTTTGTTCCTCCGACAACGACGGCTCAACTTGATCCAAAGCGTGTTGCAAAGCTTTGATTGCTTTTGATTTAGCTTGCTGATATCCCATTTTAACTCCGCTTCTGTAAGGTGTCGAGGGAAGCAAGGCTCTGTTGAAATTTCCGTCGCTCATTTGCCTTTCTTGTCTTCGTATTTGTCTTTACCCCAGCACTTTTCCATTTGTGCTCGAAGTTTATCCTCTGCCGGATTGCTCTGAGGTTGCCAGAAACGTTGTCCCTTCAACTCGTCAGGCAAGAACTGCTGAAGAACGAAATTGCCTTCATAGTCGTGGGCATACTTGTAACCCTTGCTGTATCCGAGGTCTTTCATCAATGATGTGGGAGCATTCCTGAGGTGTAGAGGGACAGGTTGATTGCCGGTTTCCTGTACCTTTTGGAGTGCGTCGTTGATGGCCATGTAAGCGGAATTGCTCTTCGGACTTGAGGCAAGATAGACGGTTGCTTCAGCCAAAGGAATGCGACCTTCAGGCCAACCGAGTTTCATCACAGCGTCGAAAGCTGCATT
>CACXUA010000129.1 GCA_902770725.1 uncultured Bacteroidales bacterium
CAGGTTACATATTCTGTCGCCCCTTTAGGTAGGGTGATCAAAATCATCTTTCTGTGCGAGACCGTTTTTTATGCTGTTTTGAGGGTTCTGATACGTTTTGCAACAAGGTTCTCCATGAGATTTTCATATCGCCAGAGATTGATGTCCATAATCTTTGTCCTGCATAAGCGTTCTTTGACATTATAGCTCTTTGAAACAGACTCACCAGCGTATGCCAGTATTACTGGCAGGTGTAAGACTCGTGCAGTCACACCGTTAAGTTTGTTGGGAGACTGCTTGTATTTGAAGATGCCAAATGTAGACTCGATGATGTCCGACGAGTTATTGACCGTCTCATTGTCTTTAAGAAGGAGCTCCTCTTCTGCAAGATAATCCAGTACCTGCTGTCCGACTCGTCTCATTCTGTCGTTTCCGCACATGACAGTTGCACACACATGCCTTCTGCATGCTGCTATGGTCTTCTTGCTCAAACCATTATGCTTCATTTGCATCTCTATGAAGTGTATGCAGGATACCATCTCTTTCATTTCATCGACGAAAGAAGCGTATGTACGTAAAAAAGAGAACACTTCCTGTTCGTGCCGGCTTAGCTTGTGGAATATCTGTAACATCTTGTCTGCCCAACGAACACATTCCGACAGGTTCATGAACCTTGCCTTGGCGCGTTGGGATGGAGACTGAAGATAGGCTGTGTCTTTCATGCAGTGCTGCTGCTTGCAGGTCACCATCTTCTTGTCAAAATCCGCGAACTCCGTGTCATCCTTGTACACACGCTCCATGAACATCGCAAGAGTGTGGCCGACGTCACGATGCCATGTATAGTTGGACAATCCAACGGCCTTACGCATCTTGCCGTCATTGTCCGAGATTATATATGAAGGCTTCTTGCCCACGGCTTCAACACTCCCGTCGAGTGCCTCACTCGCAGTCTTGGCCGTCCAGCCAGACCTCACGTTGAGCCCGACCACTTTCACATCGTTGAGCTGTAATGGATGTCCCTGGTGCTCAGCAGGCACGGCAAGGACAGGAAGGAGCTTCTCGCTGCCGATCATCATGCACTCGTCAATTATAACTGCATAGTCGAGATTCCTAAGAGTTTCAGGCGCATGCTTGATTTCATCCAGGCCACACTTGCGCACCCAGTTGTCGACAGTGTTATATGATGGAACCTCGTCAACGAGACCGTATGTCAGCTTCGCTAGTCCTTCAATAGCCGCAACAACATCTCTAGAGCTTGCATTTGTTTCGCATCTGAGCAAGAGGGCGTATCTGATGACGAATTCCGAGAACTGATGTCCCGGTATTCTTTTGCAATACTCTTGAGAGCTTGGTCCATAACACGGCTCGCGGCTTTTTTTTTTGCTTCCGCTTCCATGTCGGCTATCCTGGCTTCAAGTTTAGCAATTCGGTCGTCTCTTCTTTTCAACTTAGCCCTGGTGTTTTTGAGACTACTTTTAAGACACTTGGTTTTATCTGTTTTTGCCATCTTGTTTGCTGATTACAAGTTACTAACTTCACTGCAAAGTTACTAATAATCTGCGACTTGTGCAAATTTTCAAAGAACTATTTCGACCCCAAAAGTGTTAAATATCAATAAATATAAACGCTACAATATATACGCTTTTTGGTCTCGCCTATAGAGATGATTTTGAACACCCTACCTAAAGGGGCGACAGAATACATAACCTGTTTAATATCAAATTGCTTATATCTCTGTCGTCCCTTCGGGACTTTTCATGTTGTTGCGCAATTACCGGGGGTTAACACCCCCGTCTGTGGTCTCTCGTCCCTTCGGGACTTTAGAGTAAGCCCCCATGAGGTGCTTTTGTCAAGAAAGCCGAATTATAGGCGCATAAGTAGAGGTGCTCATGATTTTCCACGGACAGCAATAATATTACTCAAGTTTCGGAAGTTAATGAAGTTAATGAAGTTAATGAAGTTAAAGGACGATGCCACTGGGATGTGGTGTACTTTTCGGCCTTGAATCGGACCGCAAAACTATTGTCCTTTAACTTCCCCTGGTGCGAGCACAGCGAGCTAACTCCTTTAACTTCTTTAACTTCCATCAAAAGCATAACAACCGAAACTTAAATTATAATTATATATAAGACGTAAAAGAAACAATAAGTTAAACAAATCAAGATGAACGTAATTACAAAGACAGTCGAGTTGCCTGATGGAAGAACCATCAGCATCGAGACCGGGAAACT
>CACXUA010000130.1 GCA_902770725.1 uncultured Bacteroidales bacterium
ATGGTTTTGCTCTGCAGCCTTGCGAATCCATTTTACTGCTTCAGTCTTATCCTTATCTACACCTACGCCATTAGCATAGAGATGTCCAAGACAACATTGCGCTTCGGCATAGCCTTGTTCGGCAGACTTACGAAGCCATTTCGCCACTTCTGATTTGTCCTGCACAACACCATCACCTCCGGCATAGCAAACAGCAAGGTCAAATTGCGCTTTGGCATTTCCCTGCTCCGCAGCCTTGCGCAAATGCTCAATTGCCCTACCCTGTTTTTGATTCTTCCGTTCTTCTTTGTACTTTTCCAAGACCTTGACCACATCATCTCGTTTTTTACTTGAAGCCGATTTAAGAGGAGTGTCTCCCCACTTAGTTGGCATTTCTAAATCAATTCCTTTCCCACAATTCAAGAGAACTTCTACAACGTCAGTGAACCCCTCACTTGCCGCGATAGTAAGTGGAGTCCAACTGCCGTTAAGCCCTCCGTAAATATTGACCCTTGCATTGGATTCGCATAGCAATCGAACAATATCAGGCTGGTTCTCTTCAACAGCGATGAAAAGAGCCGTATTACCCTTTATTCGCGTTTCCAAATCAATCCCTTTTCCATATTTCAGCAAGACCTTTACAACCTCGGTGTAGCCTTCATGTGCCGCAGCACCCAATGGAGACCAACTGTTATGTTTTGCCATAATATTGACCTTTGCGTTAGACTCGCAAAGGAAACGAACTACATCAGGTTTGTTTCCTGCGGCTCGAACTGTTCGACGGGACGACGCTGGTGTCCCGCAACGACTATGTGATCCCGGCAGAAGAAGACAACCTTCGCCAGCTCAACAACTTGCCTTCCGCCCACATCAAGCTGGTCCAAAAGCCGGCCAGGCAGGGGCAGCCCGCCGCCATCGTGGTCAGCAATACGTCTGAGACGCCTGCGCTGATGCTCCACTTCGTGGCGCGCCGCGGTGACGGAACCCGCATCCTCCCCACCTACTGGTCCGACAACTACATTCACCTGATGCCCGGCGAAGAGCGCACGCTGACCTACATCACACCCGACGACGATTCCCACGCGATGATCGAAGTCCGCGGCTTCAACGTTCCCCTCGACGAGATCATCGCGCGCTGAAGTGCTTATGCACTATTTCTTTAAAGAGAATCTGTGTGTCGTGGCATAGTCGTTCCAGTTCCGGAGCGACAGGGTGAGTTCGTGCTGGTCGTAGACGTTGCTATACTGCGTGTCTTCGACCTTCCCGCCGGGGATGGGCAGATCAACCCAGTGTACCAGGGAGAGGCATTCCTGCGCCTGATCGAAGGTCAGAATGCCCTCGTGTTCACGAAGATAAGCACCTGCTGTCTCGTAACGCCACCAGCTCTTGCTGTGCGGGTTGCCGACTGCACTGTCAGGTTCCGTCGTAAAATGCTTCGGATTGAGCAAGTGGTTGGTTACCAGCATACTGTTCTCGCCTTCCGGCTTTTGGACGATGATGGTCTTCCAGCCGTCATCCTTGTCGAATTCGACGACGGCGCAATGGCCGCTGGCATCGGCGACCATGTAGTGATAGCCTGAGCCGACGACAGCATCATGCCGGACATCCACCGTCTCGAGCAGAGCCAGCGCCTCTTCCACGGTTGCGCAACGGTCGAGCCACAGGCGCATGATCATCGTCGTACCGACATCGTGCTTCGGCGTATCCTGCTGCGAGGCCTGTTTCGGTAGCGCCATGACCGAGGTGCAGAGTCCCTTCTCATTAATTCCATCGACCGGGGCATAGATTCCGGCCAGGCAGTTCACGCGGGAAAGGAACTTCTGCGGGAGTTTGTCCAGCCCGTAGCCGATATGCGACATGTCAGAGCATCCGATCGAGGCATAACCGTTTTCGGGGTAGGAGAAGGTCACCAGCGTGGGATTCTTGAAATAGTCGTAGTTCCGTCCGTACCAATAGCCTTCGCCGTCCGCCTGCTTAGCCTGGAAACTGGTGCAGTTGAAGGTCTTGAGTTCGCCGTTCTCGTCGGCGACCTGCGAACTGCTGATCTTGATGGGAAGCCCTTTGCCGATGCGGGAAACGACATAATCGAGCAGTTCGGCGTTCGTGTCGACGTCTTTTTCGATCACATCGTCCAGATCATAGGCGGCCATGTACTGCATCGTGTAGAGATATGGGGTGTCCCCCACCT
>CACXUA010000131.1 GCA_902770725.1 uncultured Bacteroidales bacterium
GCATTATGATGCGGACAAGTTCCGTGGCACCTTCATCAACTATACCCCTCGTGCCCAGAGGCATAAGGAGAGCGGCTCGAAGCTTGGCTGGCCCATCATCATTGTCATCCTCTTTGGCCTGCTCATCCTGTGGCGCTTCCTGCTGACGGGCATAAGGTAAAACAATTTCTTGTAATAACGTAATAACGTCATAACGAAAGATAATGGACATCATACACCTTCTTCCCGATTCCGTTGCCAACCAGATAGCAGCTGGTGAAGTCGTGCAGCGTCCGGCATCCGTCATCAAGGAGTTGATGGAGAATGCTGTCGATGCCGGTGCGTCAACGATTGACGTGCTGGTGCAGGATGCAGGTCGTACGTCCATACAGGTTATAGATGACGGCAAGGGCATGACTGAGACGGATGCCCGTATGGCTTTCGAGCGCCATGCAACTTCCAAGATAGCGAAGGCCGAGGACCTCTTTACGCTCCAGACGATGGGATTCCGAGGCGAGGCATTGCCCTCCATTGCTGCTGTGTCGCAGGTCAAGTTGACGACCCGTACGGCAGAGCAGGAGTTGGGCGTGCAGTTGTGCCTCGAAGGGTCGCGAGTTGTGTCGCAGGAAGTATGCTCGTGTCCTGTCGGAGCCAATTTCGAGGTCAGCAATCTCTTCTTCAATGTGCCGGCACGAAGGAAGTTCCTCAAGTCGAACCAGACGGAGCTGAACAACATCATACAGGACTTCGAGCGCATTGCCTTGGTCAATCCTTCTGTCGCCTTCACCCTTTCGAGCAATGGCAATCAGTTGATGCAGTTGCCTGCAGGCAGCAACTTGCAGCGCATCGTCGGCATCTTCGGCAAGAAGCTTGGCGAACAGCTTTTGCCGGTTCAGGTGGAGACATCGCTGGTGAAGATAAGCGGCTTTGTGGGAAAACCTGAGTCGGCGCGCAAGAAGAACTCTTCGCAGTACCTGTTCGTCAATGGTCGCTTCATGCGCCATCCCCGATTCCATTATGCTGTGATGGAAGCCTTCAGCCACCTCATTCCCGAGGGTGACCAGGTGCCTTACTTCATCTCCTTCCAGGTTGACCCTGCCAACATCGATGTCAATATCCATCCCACGAAAACAGAGATTAAGTTCGAGAATGAACAGGAGATATGGAGCATCATTGTGGCAGCTGTCCGAGATGCTTTGGGCAAGTTCAATGCCGTCCCGACCATCGACTTCGATGTGGAGGGCCGTCCCGATATTCCTATCTATGACGCAAGAGGCCTTGGCGATGTCAAGGTGCCTCGCGTGCAAGTGAATCCCAGCTATAATCCCTTCAGCGGTCATAGCGAGAGTCGCAAGCCGGTCCGTCAGTGGGAGAAGCTGTATGAGCAAGCTGCATCATCTCAGACTATTCAGAACACTCAGAGCATTCAGAGCGTTCCGAGTTCCCCGACGCTCTTCTCCGAAGGGCTTGAAATCAGCAGCCAGCACTTCCAGTTCAAAGGCCAGTACATCCTGACCGCTGTGCAGTCGGGTCTGATGATGGTGGACCAGCGCCGTGCTCACATCCGCATCCTCTACGAACGATACATGAAGCAGATGCAGGAGCACAACGCTCCCACTCAGGGTCTTCTTTTCCCTGAGTTGCTCGAGCTCTCACCCAGCAATGCGGCACTGCTCACAGGCATGCTCGACGACGTTCGGGCACTGGGCTTCGACATCACGCCTCTTGGCGGCAGCAGCTTCTCCATTGTGGGAACACCTTCGGGACAAGCCAACCCTGTGGCTGTGGTGCAGCAGATGGTGGAATCTGTCAAGCAGCAAGACGGCGGTCATGCCGATGCCCTGCATCACCAGCTTGCACTCGTGCTGGCTCGCCACAACGCCATCGAGGTGGGCGAAGTGTTGACGCCCGTGCAGATGGAGACCCTCATCGGCGACCTCTTCCAGTGCGAAATACAGAATCTCTCGCCCAGCGGCAAAACGATAATCACCATCCTCCAGCAGGAACAAATAGATAAGATGTTTAACTAAGACCTTAAGGTCCCTAAGGTCCTTAAAGTCCTTAAAGTCCTTATAATAATGAAAAAAATCATC
>CACXUA010000132.1 GCA_902770725.1 uncultured Bacteroidales bacterium
ACAGCGCCGACTTGTCCCATTGCATCGCTGGCAAAGCCCATGAGAAGCGGGAAGATTGTGCCGCCGAAGATGCCCATGATGAGCAGGCCGCTCACCTCGTTCTTCTTCTCTGGAACAGCTTGCATGGCTCTTGCAAAAATGATGCTGAAGGGGTTGCCGTTGCCGAAGCCCATCAAAGCCACGCTTGCATAAATGATGGCTGCGCTCTGGCCATAGATGAGGCCGAAGACGGACAGCACCATCATCAAAACACTGATGAGCAGGAATGCCCAATCCTTGACAAAGTTCATGATGAAACTGCCTGAGAAACTGCCTGCTGCCTTGGCTACGAAGTAGATTGTGCAAACGAAAGCGGCACTATTTAGCTCCATGCCAGTCCGTTCCATCAGTATCTTCGGAGCTGTGACGCTGGTACCAACATCAATGCCAACGTGACAGATGATGGCGAGAAAGCAAAGCAGGATGAATGGATTGCCCAGCAAGGCAAAAGCTCCGGCAAACTGCTCACCCACAGACTTCTGTTCTTGAGCAGCGGGTTCCTCGTTGATGCGAGTGCCGAACAGCAGCAGCGTTGCCACGATTCCTACACATAAATATATAGGATAGAGTGCTTGCCAACCTAGGCCGAAAGCGTTTGTAGTGGCTCCCCAAGAGGCGATGATAGGAGCCAGGAACGATGCAATGCTCTTGATGAACTGCCCGAAAGTCAACGTGCTGGCTGATGCACCGCCTTTCATCACCGTGTCAACCAACGGATTGAGCGAGGTCTGAAGTATGGCGTTGCCTATTCCCAAAAGGGAGAAGGAGAGCAGCAACATGGTGAAATTGAGGGTAAATACCGGAATGGCCATTGCTACAAGTGTCATTACAAGACTCAGCAGTACTGTGTTCTTGCGTCCAATCTTGTTCATCAGCAGACTCGTGGGAATGCTGAAGATAAGGAACCAGAGGAACACGAGTGAGGGGAGCGTGTTGGCCATCGAGTCGGAGAGATTCAAGTCGGCCTTTACATAGTTGCTTGCTATGCCTACCATATCCACGAAGCCCATCGCGAAGAAGCATAGCATGACGGGGAAAAGCTTTTTATAGTTCATAGTCTATAGTTAAGAGTTCATAGTTTAGTTGTTGGTAAGCTGACAATTGTGGCAGAAAGCAGGAGGCGTGTTCTGCTGCCAAGCTCGACGGAAAGCCTGAGCCTTGGCGCTGTTGAGAACAGGCATGACCCCTTGCTCGAAGACATTGCCAAAGTTCAGCAACTTCGGGAACGGCTTGCCGCAACAAGGTACGTAATAGCCATCCCAAGTGATATAGGGATATTCCCAGGGGAAGATGCAATCGTGGAAGGTGGCGTCTCTTGGATAGTCCAATCCCGTGACCTCCATGTCATGAAACTGGCGGCTGAAGCGCTTCACCTCCTCCGTGGCTTGCTGATATGTCTCGGAAAGGAAGAAGTCGTAGTAGCTTCTGTCCATTTGAGGCCTTGCGGCGATGCTGGCACAGTTGAAGTTGACGTACAGGATTCCCATTTCCCGGGCAAAGGAAACTACATTCTGCATGTCGTGATAGTTCTCGGGCATCACCACGCAGTTGAGCATAAAGGTGACATCCTTGGCTGTCTGCATCGTGTAGAGAATATTGTCCCGAATGGTTTGGAATGAAGTGTTGGGGCGAATGGTTTCATAAACCTTTCCTATTCCGTCAACCGAGAATTGAATGTTGTCCACGAAGGGCAGGACGGGAGTGATGGCTGATTGATAATCTCTGAAATGCGCGTTGGTGGAGAGGGTAATGATGATGCTCTTTTTCTTCTTCTTGATGTGCTTCACCACTTCGAGCAAATGCGGATACATGATAGTCTCGCCCAGACCTGTAAGTCCAATGGAATCGAGGTAGGGGTATATCTCGTCGATAATCCGGATGGCACGTTCTAAAGGCATGAAGCCTTTGTCCATCTCTTTGCCGTAATCATGTTCGCGAGGGCACATCAGGCAGTGGAGGTTGCAGACGTTGCCTAAC
>CACXUA010000133.1 GCA_902770725.1 uncultured Bacteroidales bacterium
TGTCTTACGCTGAAAAAAGTTGACACAATAGTCAACAAAAATGGAGAGAATCAAAAAGAGACGGAAGAAATTCAGTCAAGAAGAAAAAATGGAGATGGTGAGGCTTCATTATCTCGAAGGCGTAAGTCAAAGTGAATTGTCAAGGAGGTATGATACAGCACAGTCTGTCGTATCAAGAATTATTCATAAATTTGCGGCGGAGAATGATAAGAGCGCGCTGCTTATGAAGAACAAGCCGGTTGACAACCAGGCCGAAGAGATAAAGGCTCTTCGGGCAGAGATTCTGGAACTGAAGAAGAAGCTGTACGACGAGACGATGCGGGCAGATTTCTGCGATACGATGATAGACGTGGCGGAAGAGATGTTTGGCATCGAGATACGAAAAAAAGCCGACACCGGACAGTCGAAAGGCTGCGCAGAGAAAAGCGGTATCCAGTGAAACAGCTCTGCGCGCTGGCCGGTGTCACACGACAGGCCTTTTACAAGCGCGATGACGACCTTCTGTTCCGCAGACTCGCGATGGAGCGGTTTGTTGTCCAGTTCGTGCGCGAGGTCAGGGAGAAGGACCCGAGAATCGGTGCCGACAAACTCTGGCGCATGTACCAGACCCGTTTCAGTGAAGAGTACCGTGTGGGACGCGACGTGTTCCGCTGTATCCTTCACGAGCGCGGACTGAACGTTGTGCAGCGACTTCGTGCCCCACGCACGACCGACTCTCGGCATACCCTGCCGACCTATCCGAACCTTGTGAAGAACGTGATCCCTATACGTCCCAACCAGATATGGGTCAGTGACATAACCTATGTGCCGATAGAAGACGAGACGGCCCGACTTGGCTACCGCTTCTGCTTCCTGACACTTGTCATGGATGCCTACAGCAAACGGGTCCTGGGCAGTTGTGTGGCTCCGACGCTTGAAGCTGAATACAGCATAGAAGCTTTGAAGAAAGCCGTATCCACGTTGCCCGAAGGCTTTGCCGACACCCTCATCCACCACTCCGACCGCGGTACCCAGTACGCCAGCGCGGAGTACATAAAACAGCTGAGACTGCACGACATTACGCCAAGCATGACCGAGAGCGGCAACCCGAAAGACAATGCAATGGCCGAACGCATCAACAATACTATCAAGAACGAACTCCTTCACGGACAAACGTTTACCAGCCTGGAGCAAGTAGTCGAAGCGGTCGAAAAGGCCATTCGGTTCTATAATTCGGAACGTCCTCACAGCAGCATTGACTGGCACACGCCCAATCAGGCGCACCAAATGAGGGGAGATATGAAGCGGCATTGGCGCTCTTGGCGTGAAGATGCCATCAGAAGAGAACAAAAAGCAGCGGTATGATGAAAAACACATATATTTGCAGCGGCAAACCAAAGCGACGGCGACAGCGTCGGAGCAAACAAGCGAGTTTGTTTTCAGTTCATTGGGGCATCGAACCCCAATGAACTGAGGCAAACCAAAAGCTCTGGCTCTGCAATCAGAGTAAACAAAAACCAGTCGCAGAAAAAGCGACTGACAACTCATAACAGTCTTAAATTATTAACCCGTCAACTTGATTCAGCCGTAGGACACGAAAGTGACAACCAAAATCAGCAAATTACATCTTCGATAAATTATCGAAAAAGTATAGTAGTAGTAAACAAGAAGTATAGGACAAATATTGAACATGGTCACTTCCTAGTACGGTTCAAGTCTCTGCTTGATACTCGCCTGATTCTTGACGGGTAGTGTGTAGAAACGAAACAAAACAAAAAGGTATGACTAAATAAAAGAAAAAGGCTGTAGAACTATAGCGAAGTGATTATCCGATAACAAATTGGTACATATAGTTTTTGAGTGTGAAAAGGCAACTTTTTTTGGTTGCCTTTTCTGTTTTTAATTATAGGCATGTACACCGCCCAAAATCAAATTGACACCAAAATAGGTGATGACGACACTCAAGAAGGCGAGGATGCCATAGATGTGGAAAAACATAGGTTTCTGGAAGGATTTCCAAAGCTTTTCGTGTAGCGGGGCAGCATAGATGAGCAGGGTGATGAGTGCCCAGACTTCCTTCGGGTCCCACGACCAATAGTTGCCCCAAGAGACGTTTGCCCACACAGCCCCGATGAAGATGCCAATAGCAAGCAAGGCCACGGCAGGGTAGAGCATCGCCGTGCTGAGGCTTTTCAATCGCTCCAAACGAACTTTGTCTTTCGGCTTGATGAGGGCAATGATTCCGACTACCAGAATGCCCAGCAACAAAGCGTAAGCGGTGACGATGGTCGAGATGTGGAAACTGAAGAAAGGCGAGCGCAGCACGGGCAGCAGAGGATGGGTGAGCATCCTAATGTAGAGCACCACCATCAATACTACGAGTACCGCAAGCCATGACCAGGTGACGGCACGGAAAGTTTTCCGTCGTTCGATAAGAATAGCCACCAAGGCCGCGAAGAGCAGTGCATAGCCCGCGTATGTTACCCCGATACCCCAGGGATCGCGGGCGACGTCGAGGATGGAGTTGCCTTGCTCGTCGTAGTCGCTTTGGTAGAAACGGTAATGTTTGTGCCTCAAGATGTTGTTCATCGAGATGACAATATCCTCTTGTGTGTTGCCGTCTTTGAGTTGGAGATAGCTCACATAGTCCTTCGGCTTGTTGCTGTCGGGATATTTCTCTATCTCGAAACGGTCCAAGGTAAGGCTGAAGGGCAGCGCTTCTTTAGTGATTTCGCCTTTGTCTTGGATGAAAAAATGGCTGTTGGGGCGGTTGGGCTCAAGCTTCATCCTGCCGTGTTGATTCGTAAGCATGGTGAGCAGGGCACCCAAAAGGATGAGCAGGATGGACAGGTGCAAGGTGCA
>CACXUA010000134.1 GCA_902770725.1 uncultured Bacteroidales bacterium
GACCCCACAACGTTTTTATTATCACCGGAATGGCATCATGGTATGTATGCGAGGGAGCGCGGCGTGGTCCATTGCCCATGCTCTCTATCTGGTCGGCATACGTCTGCAGCCAAGCCTTCACATTCTCCGGCATATCCTCCTCGTCGAAGGCACCATTCATCGAGTAGCCCAAGATTTGCTCTGTGCGGTCGTCGCCACTGACGATGACAAAGCCGTCATTGTCGCTCGTGTTGAACACATAGTATGCAGCAGTCTGCTCTGCGCCAGCCGCCGCCTTGCCCCTCATCCTCTGGGTCCTGGCAGGCTCGCTCTTCACACTCTTACCCTGCGACTGCAGGAAGAGGCTGGCAATCTGTCGGGCAGCGCCCTTAGTCACTGGCTCGGCAACGCTTGCGATGGCAACCAGCAGAGCGATAGCAACAGTCAAGTAAAGTTTCTTCATCATATCAGTTTGTTTATTGTTAGTATTCAGGTTTTTATTCTATTGCTACGGCAAAGATACAACATTAAGTAATAGTTTTGCAAGTTTTCGGCAAAATAAATTTCATTTCCGCCCGTGTTTTCCGAATGTTTACAATGTGCATGACGGATTCACGCTCTAAGTTTGCAGCGTCTAAGAAAAAGATAGAATTTTTTTGCTTAGTAAGGTTCGATTCCCTACCTTTGTTGTAAGAAGGAGGAACCGGCCTGCTGGAGAGGGAAACTCGGGATTCAACAGGGACAAGCCCATAATCCGTATCAGTCCTCCCAGCCACGTTGCAAGCTCTGATAGAATGATAACGGCTTCGAGCCTAATTAGAGTGTAGAGTCAATGCAACTATGCCGATTCCTTTTAAACGGTACAAAATGCCGATTCCTTTTAAACGGTACAAAAGTATGAAAAAAATCTTTATCGGCATCGATTTTTCCAAGGAAAAGTTTGATGCGACGGTCATCAAGGCCGAGGGAGTCGAGGAGCGTGCAGAGAGACAGCACGAAGTGTTTGACAACAAGGTAAGCGGTTTCCGCCGCCTTCTCAGATGGGTGAAGTCCGTTGCTGATGAGCCTGATGCAGGGCTCTGGCTGTTCTGTGGAGAGAACACTGGCGGCTACAGCAGGGCGCTGTGCAACTACCTCTATGGAAGCGGCTACGACATGTGGCTGGAGAATGCGCTGAGTATCAAGCGGAGCTATGCCCTGCAGCGTGTCAAAAGTGACAAAGCTGACGCTGGTGTTATCGCAGAGTACGCCATGCGCAACTATGACCAGATGCGCCTGTACAAGCCTCTGGGGAAGAACCTCGAGCGTCTGCGTGAGGTGTTTCTATACCGTCACAACCTGGTCAAACTGAAGGCCAGCATGATGACTCGCAAAGGCGAGAAGAAACTGACCCAGGAGAAATCCGACATCAGCCGTTTCATGGCACAGAGCAGCAAGCATCTCATCAGCGAGTTCAACAAGAAGATAGCGGAATGCGACAGGAGAATACAGGAAATCATTGCCGGGGACGAAGACCTGCGCAGGAACTTCGAGATCATCACCTCCGTGCCTGGTGTGGGAACGCAGAACGCGGTCTGCCTGATGGTGTACACGGATAACTTCGGGCGGTTTGACTATAACTCACGAAAGATTGCCTGCTATTATGGCGTGGCTCCGTTTGGAAGACAATCCGGAACCAGTGTGAACACACCCCCGCATGTAAGTCCGTTCGCCAACAAACTCATCAAGGCACTGCTGACACAGGCCGCGCTGGCATCGGTCAATTTCTGTCCGCAGATGGCTGTCTACTACAGAAGGCTTGTCGATGCGGGAAAGAAGAAGCCTGTGGCGGTCAATAACGTAAAAAATAAACTGCTGCACATCATTACAGCTATGATTAGAAAAGGAGAAAGATACAACCCGGATCACGACTATTATGCAGCACTAAAGGTGGCATGAAGGTCAAAGTGTTAAAAATATAGTTAAAACGAAAAATATATTAGGAATTTAACATAGAATGCGGATTTACACGGATGATTTTTTTTGCCACCA